>CAZFUK010000402.1:0-5294 GCA_964522005.1 uncultured Anaerolineales bacterium
ACGACGCTCTTGCCATTGGCGAGGTTGGTGACGCGCGCGTAGCAGGGCAGGGGCAAGTTGAGGCGAGCTGGGGGGAGGTCACGCCGCGACCGTATTTAGTTGCGCCTTTCTATGCACAAAGATGAGGGACTCGACTGGACCGAACAACCGAGCATAGTCACACTATAACACCTTTCCGGAACGGTGTCAAGCCCCTCTGCCGCCGCGCCGTCTCATTTCTCTAACTCGACCGATTCCTTCACACCCTTCTCAGCATTTCTCACGCCCCCGCGACATCGGCGTAGCCGTTGGGGTTGCCGGACTGCCAGCGCCAGGTGTCGGCGCACATCTCGTCCAGGCTCCGCCGCGCCTGCCAGCCCAATTCGCGGTTGGCGAGGGAGGGGTCAGCGTAGCTCGTGGGGGCGTCGCCCGGCCGCCGCTCGACAATGCGATAGGGCAGCTTGCGGCCACAGGCCCGCCCGAAGGCGTCCAGCACCTCCAACACACTGTAGCCTCGCCCGGTCCCCAGGTTATACGTCACCACGCCCTGCACCGCCTGGAGCTTCTCCAGCGCCTTGAGATGGCCGACCGCCAGGTCCACGACGTGGATGTAGTCACGCACGCCCGTGCCATCCGGCGTCGGGTAGTCACCGCCGTAAACCCGCAGTTCGGGCAGCTTGCCGACGGCCACCTGGGCGATATAGGGCACGAGGTTGTTGGGGATACCGTGCGGGTCTTCGCCGATGCGGCCGCTAGGGTGCGCGCCGACCGGGTTGAAGTAGCGCAACAGCGCGATGCGCCAGTCGGGGTCGGCCACGGCAAGATCGCGCAGAATTTCCTCGACCATCAGCTTGGTCCGGCCATACGGGTTGATAGCGCTGAGCGGCATGTCCTCGGTAATCGGCACGTGCTCGGGCAGGCCGTAGACCGTGGCCGACGAGCTAAAGACCAGCGTCTTGACCCCAAACTGCTGCATCACCTGGCACAGCAGCACCGAGCCGGTGACGTTGTTGTAGTAGTACTCCAGGGGCTTGCGCACCGACTCGCCCACGGCTTTGAGCGCGGCGAAGTGAATCACGGCGTCAATCGGCGTCGCGGCGAAGACCCCTTCCAGCGCCGGCCGGTCCAGCAGGTCCACCTGGTGAAAGTCCACGCTACGCCCGGTCAACTCCCGCACCCGTCGCAACGCCTCAGCGCTGCTATTGACCAGGTTATCCACCACGACCAGGTCGTGGCCTGCGTTCAACAACTCGACACACGTATGGCTCCCAATGTAGCCCGCTCCACCCGTGACCAGAATACGCATAGCAGAACCTCTCACACTCAGCGATGTTGTATCGACCTAGCAATTATAACGCCAGCGGGCGGGCCGCGCCAGACTTGACCGCCACGCGACTCCCATGTAACCTAGCCCTATCTCAGGACGCTGCCAGGGACAGCGGAGGGTGAGGGGGCTATGCTGGCGAAGGTGCAGAGCTGCGCGCTGGTCGGGCTGGAAGGGCAGTTGATTGACGTGGAGGTGGATATCGCCCAGGGCATGACTTCCCTGGTCATCGTCGGGCTGCCCGACGCGGCGGTCAACGAGAGCAAGGAACGGGTGCGGGCGGCCCTCACCAACAGCGGCCTGCCCTTCCCGCGCGGTCGGATGACGGTCAACCTCGCCCCGGCCGACGTGCGCAAGGAAGGCCCCGCCTACGACCTGCCCATCGCCGTCGGCCTGCTCATCGCCACCGAGCAAGTCTGGCCGGTAGAGCAGACCGCCTTCATCGGCGAGCTATCCCTCGACGGCACGGTGCGCCACACCGATGGCATCCTGCCCATGGCCATCGTCGCCCGCGAGCGGGGCATCCGTACCCTGTTCGTGCCCGCCGCCGACGCCGCTGAGGCTGCCCTCGTGACGGGTGTCACAGTCCACGGCATCCATACCCTGCCCGAACTGGTGGCCCACCTCCAGGGCCTGCGCAAGTTGACGCCCACCGTCCCCCACTTCGACCTCGACGACAGCGAGCCCCCCTACGCCACCGACTACGCTCATATCAAAGGCCAGGAGCACGTCAAACGCGCCCTGGAAGTCGCGGCGGCCGGCGGCCATAACCTACTCATGAGCGGACCGCCCGGCGCGGGCAAGACGCTGATGGCTCGCGCGCTGCCCGGTATCCTGCCTCGGCTCAGCCTCGAAGAGGCCCTCGAAGTCACCAAGGTCTACTCTGTGGCCGGCATGTTGCCCTCGGACCAGCCCCTGGTGCGGCATCGCCCCTTCCGCGCCCCCCACCACACCATCTCCCACGCCGGGCTGGTCGGCGGGGGCGGTCTGCCTCGTCCTGGCGAGATTACCCTCGCCCATCACGGCGTCCTGTTCCTCGACGAGCTGCCGGAGTTCAACGCCCGCACGCTGGAAGTCATGCGCCAGCCCCTCGAAGACCGCATCGTCACCATCAGCCGTGCCAGCGGCTCGCTGACCTTCCCGGCCAGCTTCCAACTCGTCGCCGCCATGAACCCCTGTCCATGTGGCTATGCGGGCGACCCCACCAAGGAATGCTCGTGCAGCCCCGGCATCATCGCCCGCTACCAGAAGCGCATCTCCGGTCCGCTCCTCGACCGCATCGACATCCACATCGACGTGCCGCGTGTTGATTATGACAAGCTCTCTAGCGACCGCCTGGGTGAGCCGAGCCTCAAGGTCCGCGAGCGGGTGGAGGCGGCCCGCCTGGTCCAACGGGAGCGGCTGGCGAAGCCGATGACGGAGGACGGCAGACGGAGGACGGAGGGGGATGAACGACGCGGTGGGCTATTGACCTGCAACGCCGACATGGGGCCGGCCGAGGTGAGGGAGTACTGCAAGCTGGACGACAACGGCAAGGCGCTGGTCAAAGCGGCCATGAGCCAGCTTCAACTCAGCGCCCGCGCCTTCCACCGCATCCTCAAGCTCGCCCGCACCATCGCCGACCTGGACCACGCCGACGTCATCAAGACCCACCACCTGGCTGAGGCCCTCCAGTACCGACCGAGACGGCAAGCGTAGTATAATTATGCTAAGTCACTTGAAGCGGTGACTAAGGAGGTAGAGATGAGCGAATCGTTCAAGGCGCGTAGAGTTAGCTTTAGCGAGCTCACTGCCCTACTGGGCGAGTACGAGCGCAAGTACAATCTCTCAACGGTAGAATTCTTCCGCCGTTACTCAACTGGCGAACTAGGGGACAACGACGACTGGATGATGTGGGTCGGCATCTATCACCTCTACCTGACCTCACATCCGGTTCGACAATTCATGCGTGAGGGAGCGAGCCGAGTTGCATGACCATTGACGACTACTTCTCCAACTTGGAACGCGGATTAGGGCGGAACGTCAAAATTGGCTCGCCTGAATACCCTCTGATCTGCCTGGCCTCGGACGATTACAATGGCCTGGTCCGATGTCGGATTGTCTTCTGGGACGACAGCTATCTCGATCTGTATGAAGTCGTGAATACGGAACGGGGTTATCCCATCAGGGTTCACTATGCCTATACCTATATCCGCGATGGCAGGCGCATCTTCCGCTACGACAACGCGCCCCACCATCCTGAGATACTAACCCATCCGCACCATAAGCATCTCGGCGAGAACGATTCTCTAGCCGAGTCTCCTCAACCGACCCTGGCTCAAGTTCTCATGGAGATTGAAGCCCTGCTGCATTCCCACTGAGTAGACAATTTGTGATGGGTCATGCTCTTTTCTCCCACACCGTACCCCCGCGTAGCCAGATTTCATCGAAAATCGCATGTTGAATCGCGGTCCGGTGGTCCGTATAGCTCAGGTGGATTCGGCCATCGCGTGTCTGAAGCAACGTTGGATAGGAATATTCAACGCGCCGCTGAGGAGCCGAGCTTTGCTCGCCAGAATACTCGGCCAAACGGACGTGCGCTGGATCAGAGCGGGTCTCCTCCGCCACGGTCTGAAGATAGGTCCAGGACCTCCCTTCATCCTCGGAAAGGGCAACGTTGAGCGGGTTGCGGACGCGGGGGGAGTTGTTGAAGGCCAGGAGCAGCGAGCCATTGTGGAGGCGGATGAGATCGATCCCCGCGTTGGGATTGGGAATCGATGTCGGCCTAATCTCGCTCCACAACCGCCCGCCATCAGCGGATGTGGCCTGCCAAATCCAACCGCCGGGGCCGCCTGTGCGCAGGTAGCCCAGCAACCGACCGTCGGCCAGAGGCACAACCGATAGATGAATATTACCAGGCGGGGTGATGATGGGCGTACCCAACTCCCAGGTGCGGCCACCATCGGCCGACAACATCGCCATTGACTGCCAGGTCTTCTCGTCATAGACGGGGACCAGGATGTCGCCGCTCTCGAGCATGAGCGGCTGGCTGCGGAACATCAGCCCTTCCTCGCCAGGGAGCGCTGGGCCGTCCTCCCAGGTCCGCCCCTCATCCCACGATACCTTGACCTTCATGCGCGCGGATGTCCAGTGTGACTTCTGCACGGTGACATGAAACAACCAGAGCGAGCCGTCGGGATGGTTGAGGAACACCGGCTGCCCCTCGGCCTTGCCAGGCGTATCGGCCACGACTTGCGCCGTGCTCCAGCCCTCGGATGTCAGGCGGGCCACGAGGATCGCCACGTTCGGCGCCATCTCATACTCGCCCGCGAACCACGCCGCGAGCAACTCGCCAGAGGGGCGCTCGACCAGCGTAGAGCAGTGGCACGCTGGCCGCACTGCGTCTGCGACGAAAATCGGTGTTCGTTGAAACATTGTCACCTCGCCCGGAGCGGAGTACTTCAAGCCGAGTGGATTGACGTAGTATAAAGGCAAGCGCCTATGGCGGCAACCTTTAGCCCGGCTGCCCTGCCCGCCCCTAGCCATCCTGTGCGCCGGATGCCTCAGGCGCGGGCAGCATCGCCAGCAGATACTCCACCAGCCACGACCAGCTACGGAAGTAGCGGGTCTCGCCGCTCAGCGGGTGCCGGACCTGCCCCCGCCACTCGACCTGACCCTCGTCGACGACCTCGCACCAGATGCGCACGGTGAACAGGTGCGAGTGCAAGCCCCTCCTGGTTTCGTCCATACGTCTGCTCCATCATGCCGGCCATGCCACGTCGCCGATTAAGGGCACTGTAGCCCGTGTGGCGCGGCTTTCCGTCTTACGTACCACCGGAAAGACCGCGCCACGTCGTCTCGTACCCCCCAGCCCACCCGCCTCGTGGAAAGCGGAGCCGAAGTCTCCCGACCGATGCTTAAGGCTGGCTGTCGGTAGCCTGAAGCTGCCGCACCATATCAGGGTGCGTCGCCTGCTCGACGCTCTTGCTCGCCGGCTGGCCGAACAACTCCG
>CAZFUK010000403.1:0-5282 GCA_964522005.1 uncultured Anaerolineales bacterium
AGGCTCCTCAGCCGGCCGGACCGGCGCCGAGACGGGCGCGGCGGCGGGAGCGGGACGCGGCGGCGCGGCGACCGGCGCGACCTCAACGGAGGCCCGGGCGGGCGCGACCGGCGCGACGTGAGAGTGTTTCTTACGGTTCGACTTCGACATGCTTGCCTACTCCACTAATTTGCCCGGACCTGACAGGTTTATAAAACCTGTCAGGTCTGCGCACGGAGATATCCTGCTAATTATAACGCGGTCGAGCCGGATTAGGGACGCCGGGGTGTGGGGAAGCCACCACGCCGGGTGGCTGTTTGTTCACTCACGTAGTTCAAACTGCGCCAGGCGGGTGTAACGCGGCCCACGCGGCGACAACTCGCTCTGCATCAGGCTGACCTCGGCCACGCTTATCTCGCCCAGCATGCCCACCGGGTCGCGGCGGACCACGTCGCGCAGCGCCTCGACCTCCGCCCGGCTCGGGTCTTTGAGGCGGGCCAGGGTCAGGTGGGGGCTGAACGGCCGGCTCTCGGTGGGGAAGCCGAGCGGCGCAACCACGCGCTCCACGTCGTCGCGCAGGGTGTGGAGTTGGGTCATCTCGCCCTGTAGCCCGACCCAGAGGACGGAGGGGCGGTTGAGGTTGGGGAACACGCCCAGGTCGGTGGCCGTCAGGCGAAAGACGGCGTGCTGGGGCACGACCCTCGCCAGGGCCGACTGGATGGCGTCTACCTGGCGCGGCAGCACGTCGCCCAGGAACTTGAGGGTGATGTGGATGTTCTCAGGCGCGACCCAGCGGAACGCGCCGGAGTGCAGGCTCGGCTTGAGGGCGGCCTGCGCCTGGGCCAGCGCCCGCGTCATCTCGTCGCCTACCTCCACGGCGATAAACGCCCGAATGGGCTTGTCCCGGTCCAGCATAATGTCTCCTCTTATCCAAAATCACCAACGCTTAGATTGTCATGCTGAGCGGAGCGAAGCATCTCACCCAGCTAGACGAGGCCCTTCGCTAAGATAAAAGTGTCTACGCCTGTCACCCTGAACGCAGCGAAGAGCATCGCCTCACTAACGCGAGATGCTTCGCCTTCGGCTCAGCATGACAATCGAAAAGATTCTTAGCTTCGCGCGGTCGGTTCCGACCTGGCGTTCCCCAGGGTGACAATCGTAACATTCCGTGCCACACACCATCGTCGTGTCTTCGTGCCCTCCGTGATTCAGGTCAAAACATAGACTTCGCGCCTTCAATGCGCCAATACCGCTCAAAGTATCCCCCTGCCTCCAGCGCGCCCGCGTACTCGCGTACGACCTGGGGCATGCGGGCCGGATCGTGGAAGACGGCGAGCAGTTGCGAGGCGTAGCCCGCGACCACCTGAATCTTGGCCTCGACATCAATGGGGGTCAACTCGCTCGTCCAGTGGCCGCCCAGTTCGGCCTGGACGGCCTGGAGCGCGGCGGGCTGAGTCGCATACGGGAAGTCCTCGTAGAAGCCCACGTCCGCGCCCAGGTGCTGGACGGCGCCGGCCGCCGCGCGGACGATACGGTGGTCCACGTGGCCGCCGAGGGCGAGCGGGGCGTAAAAGTGGGCGTCGGGGAGGGACTGGCTGACCTGGCCGAGACGCGACGCCAGGCGGGTGATGAGGGCGGTCTCGGCGGGGTGGACCGGCCCGAAGACCGCGTCGTGGTCGGTGTAGACGAACTGGCCGTCCACCTGGCGGTAGATGCAGTCGGTATCCTCCCAGTGCTCCACCTCGGCCCCCAGCGCGTGCAGCACCGCCTCATCCTCCGCCCGCCGCGAGGCGACCGGGTCCGTCGGCCAGCCCCACTTGCCGTGCTGGCGCTCGGCGTAGGCGGACAGGCGGCTGTAGTCGGGGATGCCGGCGAAGACGTTGACCACCCTCACCCGCTCGCCCGCCGCGGCCTGGGCGGCCATCCGCCCCCCGCACGATAGGGCGGCGTCGTCCAGGTGGGGGGAAAGATAGAGATGAATTGACATGACGACTCCAGTACCCTATAATGGGCGCGGTACAACGTCAAGCGTGGAGCGTGGAGCGTGACGAGAGAGATATGCGTCGAGAGCTAAATCGGGCTTCGTGGTTCGCTCCCCTTGACGCTCCACGCTCTACACTGTACGCTCTACTCGCTATCATCACCGTCGGCGCGCTGCTGCGCCTGGTCGGCCTGGGCGAGCAGCCGCCGGGCCTCTACCACGATGAAGCCTACTACGGCCTGGACGCGCTGCGGGTGCTGGCGGGCGAGCATCCTGTGTTCTTCGAGGCCAACAACGGCCGCGAGCCGCTGTTCATCTACCTCGTCGCCGCCAGCGTGGGGCTGCTGGGCCGCACGCCGGTCGCCGTGCGGCTCGTCGCCGCGCTCGTCGGCACGCTGACCATCCTGGCGACATTCTGGCTGGGCCGCGCCCTGTTCTCGGCGCGCGTCGGGCTGCTCGGCGCGGCGGTCACGGCCCTGACGGTGTGGACGGTCAACCTGAGCCGCGTGGGCTTCCGCGCCGTGACCATGCCCCTCGTCCTGGCGCTGTGTCTGTGGCAGGGGGCGGAGGCCGGACGGACGGGCCGGACGCGGCACTGGGTCGCGGCGGGCGCGCTCTACGGCCTGCTCTTTTACACTTACCTTGCCGCCCGGTTCACTCCGGTGGCCCTGGCTGCCCTGGCGCTGGTGATGTGGCTGGGCCGGCGGGGACGAACCGACCCGGCTACGGACGCCGGGGTCTGGGCGCGGGGCGTGGGGCTGGCCGCCCTCACCGCGCTGGTTGTCGCCGCGCCGCTGCTGGCCTACCTGGCCGCTCACCTGGACGAGACGGTGGGACGCAGCGGCCAGGTGTCCATCCTGAACCCGGCCATCAACGGCGGCGACCCGTGGGGCCTGCTGGCGCGGCAGGCGGCGCGCACGCTGGGCATGTTCAACTGGCGGGCCGACTTCATCCCGCGCCACAACGCTCCCCTACGCCCCGTGTTCGACCCGGCGCTGGGCCTGGCGTTCCTGGTCGGGCTGGCCGTGGCCGTCCACCGCTGGCGCGCGCCGGCCTACGCCCTGGCCCTCGTCTGGACCGCCGTGATGCTACTGCCGACGGTGCTGGCCGAGGACGCGCCCCACTTCCTGCGAGCGGCGGGGGTGCTGCCCGTGGCGCTGCTCCTGCCCGCGCTGGGCCTTGACAGGGTATGGGCGTGGCTGACCGAACGCGGGCGGGAAGGGCTGGGCCGGCTGGTGGTCGCCGCCGCGCTGCTGGTGGGCCTGGCGTCCACCGTCCATGACTATTTCATGGTCCACACCCGCGGCGACGCCGCCTATTACCAGTTCGAGACGGGGGCGACCCAGGCCGCGCTGGAGGTCAATCAGTTCCTCGGCACGGGCTGGCAGGGCGGCTGGAGCGCGCCAGCCACCGAGCGGCCCGAAGGCTACCGCGCCTATATCGCCGAGCGGCTGTGGGACAACTGGGCCAACATTCGCTTCCTGACCATCCCGTCCGGCGTGCGCACCCTGACGGCCAACCGCCAGGTGAGCGGCGACCACATCCTGCTCGTGCTGTGGCCGTTCGAGGACAACCGCGCCGCGCTGGCCCAACTACCGACACCGAGCCTGATTGAGGCGCGGGTGGGGGCGGCTGAACAGGGCGACCTGGAGCGGGCGCCACGTCAATTATACTACACGGTGCGCACCAGGCCGGAGTTGCCGCCCGACCGGCTCGGGGCTGACTTTGGCCGGGCGCGGTTGATGGACGCGAGTTGGCGGGGGACCGGCCAGACAGTCCAGGTGCGCCTGACCTGGCGCGCGAACGGTCCGCTCCCCGCCAGCCTCGCTGCCTTCGTTCATGCCGTCGGTCCGAGCGGGCTGCTGGCCCAGGCGGATGGGCCACCCGGTGGGCTGTACCCTGCGCCGCTGTGGCGAGCGGGCGATGTGGTGGCCGAAGAGCGGAGCCTGACTATGCCGCCCGGTACGGTTTTGAGCGAAGTACGCATCGGGCTGTACGAGACAGAGGGTCAGACCCGGCTGCGCCTGCCCGACGGGGCGGATGCCGTGATTATCAAGGGGCCTTAGTTCATGCCGCATGCCGACAGGCTCATCGCGCCTCCCCTCGCGCGGGGCGCGGGCCGCCCGCTTAGCCTCTACGCGCTGGCCGTCGGGGGAGCCATCCTCGCCACGTGGCTCGCCTTTGGCCTGCGCGTCTGGGCGCTGGGTGACGCCAGCCTGTTCTTTGACGAGGCCGTGGACATGGACCTGGCCCGCGCGCCGGTGGGTCAGCTTCTCACCCTGCTGGCCGAGGGCAACCTGCATCCGCCCCTGCACTACCTCTGGCTGCACACCTGGCTGAGCCTGGCCGGAACGTCGGAGTTCGCCGCCCGCTTCGCCAGCCTGATACCCGCCGTCCTGGTCGTGCCGTTGACCTTCGCCGTGGCCCGCGAAGCCGTGCGCGGCCGCGCCGAGTCGGCCCTGGTGCTGGTGGGGCTACCGGCGGCGCTGCTGGTCGCCACATCGCGCTTTCTGCTATACTACGCCCAGGAAGCGCGGATGTACAGCCTCACCGTGTTCTGGTCTACGCTCGCCGTCCTGACCCTGCTGCGCGCCCTGCGGCTGACGCCGGCGGGAACGGCGGGCCGCGAGGGCTGGCGGCACTGGCTCTGGCACGCGCTGGCCCTGGCCGCCCTGCTCTATACCCTGTACCTAGCGGTGTTCCTGCTGCCCGCCCTGGCCCTGGCCGCCCTACTCGCCGGCTGGGCCGTCTTTCGGCGCTGGCTCGCGGCGGCGCTGGTGGCGTTGGTCCTCTACCTGCCCTGGCTGCCGTCGCTGGTCACCCAGGCGCAGCGCCTGCTGGCCCACCCCGACTACCCCGCCGCGACGATCCACCCGCTGACCATCCTGGGCGTCATGGCGGCCGATTTCCTGGCGACGGACAGCCGGTGGATGATGCTCGGCGTCGGGTTGGCGCTGCTGGTGGGACTGGCGTGGAGCCTGGGGCGGATGCGACCAGCGCGTGACGGGGCCATCCCGACGCTGCTCGTGGCGCTCGCCGCCGCTCTCCCGATGCTGGGCACGGCGGTCCTGGCGAGCCTGATGCCCAAGTTCGCCCCGCGCTATGCCATCGTCGCCGCGCCCATGCTCTACCTGGCGGCGTGTCTTGGGCTGTTCTACCTGCTGGCGACGCGCGGCGCGGTGGGTCGGATGGGCTACGCGGCCCTGCTGGCGGGCGCCCTGCTGTACTCCGGCGGGCAGGCCTGGGGCGCGGCGCAGACGGCGTGGCTGCCCCAGGAGGATGCGCGGGGGCTGGCGGCCTATCTGACCGAGCGCGCCGACGA
>CAZFUK010000404.1:0-5274 GCA_964522005.1 uncultured Anaerolineales bacterium
GAGGAAGTGCTGATGACGCACCCGGCCGTGTCGCTGGCGGCCGTGGTGGGGGTGCCGGACGCGAAGATGGGCGAGGAAATCAAGGCGTATGTCATCCTCAAGCCGGGCCAGACGGTGACGGCCGAGGAACTGATCTCCTTCTGCAAGCGGGACATGGCCGACTACAAGTACCCGCGCCACATCGAATTCCGCGACAGCCTCCCCATGACCGCGACGGGCAAGATTCTCAAGCGAGAGCTAACCGCCGCGCCGGAGATGCAGCCTGTCATGGCGGATTAAGCGGCCTGGCGGACCTGACCATGACCCGTAGACCCTAAAGGTTTCCAAAACCTTTAGGGTCTACCCTTGCGGCCCCTCGTTTGACATCTTGAAGCGCTGTGCTATCATTCCCCATAGGGATACAACCTCCAGCCGACAGGACGGGCCAGACCCTAAAGGTCTTGAAGACCTTTAGGGTCTAACGTCAGCCGATTGAAGCTCAAGCCGGGGCGGCGGCGGGCATGAGGCCCAGTTGCTGGAGGATACCGGCGTCGTCGTCGTGCCGCCAGAACTCCGCGATGCGTCCGTCGGTCAGGCGAATCCACTCGACCCCGCCGACCTTGACGTGCTTGCCCGTCGGCGGCAGGCCCATGAACTCGCCGCCGTGGACACCGTAGTGGGTATGCAGCACGGCCACCATGTCGCCCTCGGCGATGATGCTGTGGACGGTGACGCGGTGGCCGGGGAAGGCCGCGTTGAACAGGCCAAGGAGTTGCTGGAAGGCCTCCATCCCCTGCGCCGTGCCCATGAAGGGGTCATGGATCGTGACGTCGGGGGCGAAGATGTCATCAATGACGGCCATGTTCTCCTGGTTGATCACCTCGTCATACAGCCGCGTGACGACGGCTTTGTTCGCGCTGGACATAGAAACGTGCCTCCTGGTAGCAGAGTGATTTACCCGTCAGACGCCCTCCGGGCTGCCCTGGATTTCACCGCTCCCCAACCCTCTTGACGAGCGCCTATGACTTCCCCTGACTTGCTCGACCAACCCACCACCGTCCGCCCCGGCGAGGCCCTGGACACCGAGCGCCTGGCCGCCTACCTGCGCGAGCAGGTTCCTGGCCTGAGCGGCGAGTTGACGGTGGAACAGTTTCCCTCCGGCTACTCCAACCTGACCTACGGCCTGCGCATGGCCGAGCGCGAGATGGTGCTGCGCCGCCCACCGTTTGGCGCGAACATCCGGGGCGGCCACGACATGGGCCGCGAGTACCGCGTGCTGCGCGGGCTGAACCCGGTCTACCCCAAAGTGCCGCGCCCGCTGGTCTACTGCGACGACCCCGACGTGCTGGGCGCGCCGTTCTATGTCATGGAGCGGGTGCGCGGCGTCGTGCTGCGCCCCCACAACAAGGCGGCGCTGGCCCGACTGACGCCGCCCGTGCTGCGCGGGCTGGCCTGGACGCTGGCCGATACCCTGGCCGAGTTGCACGCCCTGGACTACACGGCGGCTGGCCTGGGGGACCTGGGCAAGCCCGAGGGCTACGTGGCGCGGCAAGTCAATGGCTGGATTGGCCGCTACGAGAAGGCGCAGACCGACGACATCCCCGGCATGGAGCAGGTCGCCGCCTGGCTGCGCGGCCACATCCCCACCCACTCCGACGCCGCCCTCATCCACAACGACTTCAAGCACGACAACCTGGTACTCGACCCCGCCGACCTGACGCGCATCGTCGCGGTACTCGACTGGGAGATGGCGACGCTGGGCGACCCGCTGTCCGACCTGGGCACGACGCTGGCCTACTGGGCCGAGCCGACCGACCCGCCCGCGCTCCAGCGCTTCGGCCTGTCATCCCTACCCGGCAACCCGACGCGCCAGGAGTTCGTGGACCGCTACGCCGCCCGCAGCGGCCGCGACCTGTCGCCCATCCTGTTCCACTTTGTCTACGGGCTGTACAAGAACGCCGTCATCATCCAGCAAATCTACGCCCGCTACAAGGCGGGCTTCACCCAGGACGCCCGCTTCGCCAACCTGATTGACCTGGTCCGCGTGGACGTGGACGTGGCGCTGCGGGCGATTGAGAAGGATCGAATTTCAGGGCTTTTCGACTAAGGGGATAGGTTTATGCACCCTGTTCAAGAAGGCGCCCTACTCTGGCGCCCCTCCGAGGACTTCCAGCAAGCGTCGAACCTGCGCCACTACATGGACTGGCTGGCGCAGACGCGCGGGCGGCGCTTTGATGACTACAACGCGCTGTGGCAGTGGTCGGTGGACCACCTCGAAGACTTCTGGGCGTCCATCTGGGAGTACTACGACGTGCAGTCCTCGCGGCCCTACACAGCGGTGCTGGAAAAGCGGACCATGCCCGGCGCGCGTTGGTTCGTCGGCGCGGAGGTCAGCTACGCTGAGCACATGTTCCGCCACGCCACGCCCGACCGCCCGGCCATCCTGTTCCAGTCGGAGACGCAGCCGCTGACCGAAATCTCCTGGGCGACGCTGCGCGGGCACGTCGCGTCGGTGGCGGCGGGCCTGCGTCGGCTCGGCGTGCGGCGCGGCGACCGCGTCGTCGCCTACATGCCCAACATCCCCCAGACGCTCGTAGCCTTCCTGGCCGCCGCCAGCCTGGGCGCGACGTGGTCCAGTTGCTCGCCCGACTTCGGCAGCCCCAGCGTCATTGACCGCTTCAAGCAGATCGAGCCAAAAGTGCTGTTCGCCGTGGACGGCTACCAGTACGGCGGCAAGCCCTTCGACCGCCGCGAGACCGTGCGCGAAATCATCGCCGCCCTGCCCACGCTCGCGCACGTGGTGGACGTGCCGTATCTGGCGCTGGCAGACGGAGGACGGAGGACGGAGGACGGAGGCCAGAAGGCGGAAGGCGGAAGGCAGGAGGCGGAAGGCAGAAGGCAGGGGCCGGAAGCGGAAGGCGGAAGGCGGAAGGCAGAGCCTTCGCAGCCTCAATCATCAATCATCAATCATCAATCATCTTCCGTCTTCCGTCGTCCGTCCTCCGTCGCCTGGGCTGACCTGCTCGCGGAAGAGGGCGGCGAGTTGGTCTTCGAGCGGCTGCCCTTCGACCATCCCCTGTATGTCCTGTACTCGTCGGGCACGACGGGGCTGCCCAAGCCCATCGTCCACGGCCAGGGCGGCGTCCTGCTCGAACACCTCAAGACGGTCAGCCTGCACGGCAACCTGGGGCCCGACAGCCGCTTCTTCTGGTACACCTCGACCGGCTGGATGATGTGGAACTTCCTCATCAGCGGCCTGCTCGTCGGCGCAACGATCATCCTCTATGACGGCAGCCCCGGCTACCCTGATATGAACGTCCTGTGGCGGCTGGCCGAGGCGACCGGCATGACCCTCTTCGGCACCAGCGCGCCCTACCTCATGGCCTGCCTGAAGGCCGGCCTCCAACCCGGCGCCGACTTCGACCTGGGCCGCCTCCAGTCTATCGGCTCGACCGGCGCGCCGCTGCCGCCCGAAGGCTTCGCCTGGGTCTACGAGAAGGTCAAGGCCGACCTGTGGCTGGCCTCGCTCAGCGGCGGCACGGACGTCTGCACCGCCTTTGTCGTCGGCTGCCCGCTCAAGCCCGTGCGGGCGGGCGAACTTCAGTGCCTCGGGCTGGGCTGCAAGGTCGAGGCGTGGGACGAGAACGGCCGACCCGTGGTCAATGAGGTGGGCGAGTTGGTCATGACCGAGCCGCTGCCCTCGATGCCCGTCTTCTTCTGGAACGACCCCGACCTGCGCCGCTACACCGACAGCTACTTCGCGGTCTACCCCGGCATCTGGCGCCACGGCGACTGGATCAAGATCACGCCGGACGGCAGCGCCGTCATCTATGGCCGCTCGGACTCGACGCTCAACCGCCAGGGCGTGCGCATGGGGACGAGCGAGTTTTACAGCGTGGTGGAAGGCGTGCCCGAGGTGGTGGACAGCCTGGTGATTGACCTGGAGGGGCTGGGGCGCGAGGGCTACATGCCCCTGTTCGTCGTGCTCAAGCCGGGCGTCGAACTCACCGACGAGCTAAAGGCGCGCATCAAGGCCCGCATTCGCCAGTCGCTCTCGCCCCGCCACGTGCCCGACGACATCATCCCCATCACCGAGGTGCCGCGCACCCTGAACGGCAAGAAGCTCGAAGTGCCCATCAAGAAGATTCTGATGGGCATGCCCGTCGAGAAGGCCGCCAACCCCGACTCCATGAGCAACCCGCAAGCCCTGCGGCCCTTTGTCGAACTGGCGGACCGCCTGGCGCGGCGGGACTCATAAGCCAGGACCAATTCTCACACTTTCTTCACGCGAAAGCCCATTTCGCGCGTAGAACCTCGGCGCAAACCATCGTTCTAATGGTTGCACGTCGAGTGAGGGGGATCAGGGACTCGACGCTGTGCGCCCCCCGTTGTTCCAGTTGGGATAGCGGGGGGCGGTAGGCGTCAAGACCCAACTCACGGGAGGTCGTGTATGAGATTGCTACGTCAGGTGTGGATGGTCCCCGTGGCGCTGGCCGTGTTCCTCGGCCTCAGCCTGAGCGCCCAGGCCGGTCCGCCGGCCCAGGGCGACGCCAATCGAGGCAAGTACCTGGTGAACGCCGCCGGCTGCTGGAGCTGTCACGGCCAGAACATGGCCGGCTACCAGGACGGCCGCGCCGGCAGTCAGCCCGACTCCGCGCCCTACGGCCAGGCTTTTCGCGGGCCGTTTGGCTTCATCCCGGCCAAGAACCTGACCTCGGATCCGGAGACGGGTCTGGGCAACTGGTCCGACGCCGACATCGAGCAGGCCCTGCGGGCGGGCAAGGGCAAGTTCGGCCGTCAGCTCCACCCGATTATGCCCTATCCCAACTTCGCGGGCATGGCGGAGCAGGACGTCAAGGACCTCATCGCCTACCTGCGCAGCCTGCCGCCGGTCAAGAACCCGGTGCCGGCGACGCGCCTCAATGGCGCCGTCCCGCCCGGCCCACCCGTGCGCGGCTTCCCGCCCACCGCGCCCACGTCGGGCGTGGGACGCGGTGAGTACCTCGTGCTCAACGTCGCGGGCTGTGGCGATTGCCACACGCCGAGCGACGCGCAGGGCGCGCCCGACCGGGGCAAGTGGCTGGCGGGGAACGCCGTCCCGGGCGAGCAGGGCTTCCAGATCGCGCCCAACATTACGTCGGACGCCAAGACCGGCATCGGCAACTGGAGCGAGGCCCAGATCGCCCAGGTGCTCAAGACGGGCGAGCGGCCCGGCCGGCCACCGGTCACCGGCCTGATGGCCGAGGTCGTGGGCATCGGCCACCCCGCCTACCAGGGCTTTGGCTTCAGCCAGCT
>CAZFUK010000405.1:0-5248 GCA_964522005.1 uncultured Anaerolineales bacterium
GCATGCCCATGACCTGCTCGTTGGCGCCGCCGTGCAGCGGCCCCTTGAGCGCGCCGAGCGCGCCGATGACCGCCGAGTGCAGGTCGGCCAGGGTCGAGGCGACGACGCGGGCGGCGAAGGTCGAGGCGTTAAACTCGTGGTCGGCGTGGAGGATGAGGGCGATGTCCATCACCCGTGCCTCGGTGGCCGTCGGCTTCTGCCCGCGCAGCATGTAGAGGAAGTTGGCAGCGTGGCTCAGCGACGGGTCCGGCGCGACCGGCTCCTTCCCCTCGCGGATGCGCTGGTAGCCCGCCACGACGGTCGCCATTTGGGCGGTGACGCGCAGCGCCTTGCGCACCTCGGCTTCGGGCGAGTTGTCGCTCGCCTCCTTGTCGTAGGTCGCCAGCAGGCCCAGCGCCGCCATGAGAACGTGCATGGGCACGGCGTTCTTGGGCGCCGTCTTGAGGGCTGTGAAGACCTGGGCGTCCACCGCGCGCTCCTGCGCCATCTGCCGGCTGACCCGGTCCAGTTCGTCCTGGGTCGGCAGCCGCCCAAACCACAGGAGATAGGCCGTCTCCTCAAACGTCGAATGCTCGGCCAGGGCGCGAATATCAATGCCACGGTAGACCAGCACGCCCCGCTGTCCGTCGAGCCAACTGATAGCGGACTCGTCCGCGATAATGTTCTCTAGTCCTGGATGGACGACTTCTGCTTCAGCCATGTTCGCCTCCTCGAGACTCAGCGGGCGACACTGCCCGCCCAGGGGTATCAATAGGGACCGCGTACGGGCGTCCACCCTAATTATAGACCAGCGTCCAGGTTTCGCACAACACCCACCGTCAGCATATAGATGAAAGCCAGGTCCACCAGGAACAGCGAGTTGTCAATCAGCCCGTGGGCCAGGAAGTTGACCATGCTCGCGCTCAGCGCCAGGACCAACAGCCGGCGCTCGCCCGTCAGCCCGTGCCACAGCCGCCAGGCGGCGCGGAAGAAGGCAACCTGACCGACGACCAGCGCGACGACGGCGAAGACGCCCAGCCGCGTCCAGAAGTCGAGGACCAGGTTGTGCGGGTGGGACAGGTTGCGGTCGGCCAGCGCCTGGGGCAGGATGTAGACCTCGCGGTACTCATACAGGAAGTTGTCCAGGCCGACGCCGAACCAGGGGTGGTCGCGGATCATGTTCAGGGCCGACTGCCACAGCCAGCGCCGCCACGCCAGCGTCTCCGCGTCGCCCAGCCGGGCCAGCCGCCCGACGCGCTCGGTGGTGGCGAAGGGGAGCAGGGCCAGCCCACCGGCGGCCAGGACAGCCAGCGCGCCCAGCAGCGCGCGGCGGCCCTGGACCAGGCCCAGGAAGAGCAGGGCGGCGGGCACGCCCAGCAGCCAGGCGCCCGTCGAGAAGGTCAGGAACAGGGCGACGACGATGGGCGCCAGCGCCCATCCATAGGCGACTCGGCGCGGGCGCGACCGCCCCCAGACCAGGAAGACGAGCAGGACGGGTAGGACCCGGCCGAGCGCCAGGGCCAGGTTGTTGGGTGAGCCGTAGACGCTGCGCAGGCGGCGCACGCCCTCGGCGGCCACCCCGCCGTCGCCGCGATAGGTCAGGAAGCCGACCAGGGCCAAGCCGACGGCGGCCAGGACGAGGGCGTCCACCAGGCGCAGCAGTTCCCGCTCGCCCAGCCGCGCCCGCCGCAGGACGAGGTAGAACAGGACCGGCTCCAGTATCACGACGCGGAACTCGCGCAGCGCCACACCGTTGAGCAGGGCGACCAGGGGCGAGACCGCGCCGAGAGCCAGCAGCAGGAGGACCGAGACGTCGAGGGCGGTCAGCGGCAGTTGGCGGCGGAGGAAGGTTCCACCGACCCTCAAGAGTAGACTGTCATGCTGAGCCGAAGGCGAAGCATCTCGCATCGGCCGGACGAGATGCTTCGCTTCGCTCAGCATGACATCCGCATATGACGCGGTCACCCCCCGCGCCAGCCACGCGCCGAACGTCAGCAGCGTCAGCACTTCGACCACGGCGAAGGAGCCGCCCACCGTCCGCACGGGTTGCAGGAAGAACGGCGCGGTCAGGACGATGCCGGCCAGGGCCAGGTCGAGGCGGCGGGCCAGGAGCAGGGGCAGCACAGCCAGCGGGGCCAGGTTCAGGGGCGAGGGCAGGAGGGCGAACAGGCCGACTACGCCCGCCAGGAGCGCGATGTTCCCGCCCTCCCCCAGCCGCGCCACCCCCGTATCCCACGCCCTCCAGGCCCGGCCCCACGGCACGCGCCAGGCTGCCCGCGCTCCCTGCCAGCCGGCCACACCCGTGACGGCGGCCAGGGCCAGCCAGAGACCGACCGTCGGCCAGGGGAGGCTCGGCGTGGCTGGGGCTACGGGCGCAGCCGAGGCGGTTTGGACGGCGCGGAGGACGGGGCCGGGCCGGTCGGTGGTGTCGAGCAGGGCGAAGCCCCAGACCGGGTCGTCGGGCGGGGCGGCCGGGCGAAGGCTCATCAGCGTCAGGCCGGTCAGCCAGGGCCACTCGGCGCGCGCGCGGGTCACGGTGTCGGCGGTGCGCGCCGCCTGGGTCTCCAGCGTGTCCGTGCCCCACGGGGAGGGCCGTCCGGTCCAGTCGGGTGGCAGGGCATTCCAGCCCCACTCCACGGCCCACATGGGCGTCCCCGCGTCACCATAGCGCCTCATGGTCTCACGGAGCAGGACGGCCCGCGAGACGTTGAGGACGCCGGGCGATAGGCGGCGGTCGTCGGGACCGCTCCAGAAGCCGTAGGGCTTGACCGCCAGCGCGTCGAACAGGCCGCGTGCCCCGGCCCGATAGAGCCACTCCAGGTACTGCGTGTCCGTCTGGTTGCGCAGGCTGTTCTCGGTCGTCGCGGCCAACCCGCCGCCCAGCACGATGACAGCGGGGTCGGCGGTTTTGGCGGCGGGGTAGGCCGCCTGGAGGAGCGCGACATAGGCCCGCGCCGGGATGAACTCGCCGTGGGCGCGGGCGGCCAGGTTCGGGTTGTCCCAGAGTTGGACGGCCAGCAGCCGACCCCGATAGCGGCCCACCACCGCCGCCACGAAGCGGGCGAAGGTCAGGGGGTCGTCGGGCGGGGCCAGGGGCGCGGCCTGCTCCTCGGCTGACCGCGCCCAGGCCGGCGCGGCGGTCAGGGTCAGCACGAGGCCCAGCCCGTGGCGCTCCGCCGCGTCCACCAGGCGGTCGCTGGCCGCCCAGTGGTAGTCGTCGGGCGCCGGCTCCAGGCTCGCCCACGCCAGCCGTTGGCGTACATGCGTCAGGCCCGCCCCGCGCGCCGCCTCGGCCTGCCGCGCCAGTTCGGCGTCGTCCACGGCGAGCCAGTCCACGTTGGCCCCCAGGCGGGGCGAGTGAGGCGTGGCGGGCGTCTCAATCCCGCGCGTTTGGGCCTGATAGGCGAGGACGCTGCGCGCCAGCAGGCCGAGGCCGAGGACGGCCACCAGGAGCGAGAGGGCGAGGACGAGGAGGGGGCGCAGCCAGCCGCCCGCCGCTAAAGCATCGGGCTGGGCAGACGAAGCCCTGCGGGCTGGGACAGCCCGACCGCCCGACGCTAAAGCATCGGGCTGGGCAGGCAAAGCCCTACGGGCTGGGAGATCAGCCCCAACGGGGCTTGGTGGGCCTAGCGCGGCGGCTTTAGCCCCGCGCCTCCGAAGAAACCGTTGCATGACACCATCTTAGCACAGGTGCCCCGGGCTGGGCTACTTTGCGCGCGGCAACCCTGACGTCCTCCCCTACGCGGCAAGGCGCAGATGTAGGGGCGAGGTTCCCTCGCCCGCCGCCTTCACGAATGTTTGCCATTTGCCCCTACCAGGGGTATAATAAAGCGTTGCATTCTTACCAGGAGAGCTTTTCGATGCCACAACAGATTGATCTTTCCGCCGAGCCGCGCACCGTCACCGGCAAGAAGGTGAGCCAGTTGCGCCGCGCCGGCATCATCCCCGCCGTTGTATACGGCCACCATCGGGCGGCGACGAATATTCAGGTGGACGAGCGCGCGCTCCACCAGACCCTCATGCGGGCGGGCATGAACCGCCTGGTCAACATCCAGTTGGGCGCGGAGGGCGTCATGGCCCTCGTGCGCGACATCCAGCGCGAACCCATCAGCCAGCGCGTCGTGCACGTGGACTTCCTGGCCGTCGCCATGGACGAGCCAATCACCGCGGCCGTGCAGATTCACCTGGACGGGACGGCCCCCGCGCTCGACCAGGGCGGCACGCTGCTCCTGGCCCTGGCCGAGATTGAGATTCGCGCCCTGCCGGCCGACCTGATCGCCGGGGTGACGGTGGACGTCAGCAAGCTGACCGACTTCGACGCCGCCATCCACGTCCGCGACATCCAGGTTCCGCCGCGTGTCGAGGTCCTGACCGACGGCGACGAGTTGGTGGCGAAGGTTACGCCGCCCGCCGCCGAGGAAGAGGAGGCCGCGCCGACCGAGGAGCCGACGACGCCTGAGGTCATCACCGAGACCGAGACGCAGCGCCGCCGTACCGAGCGCGACGACTAACCTGGCGCCAAAGTGGACAGGTGGCGCGCCTCCGAGAGACGTAGCGACGTGCTATACTGCGTCTCGACTGGGGATGGCCGCCCAAGAGCCGAGGACGGAAGACCAGGCGTTGCCCGACGCCCGGCTTCCGTCTTTTGTGTTTCACACACCCTTCACACACCTTCCGCGCTTGCGCGACGTATGTACTATACACCGCGAACTTGTGCTATAATAGCGGCGCCCGTGGAACCAGACCCCACTTGTTAGCAGGCAGGAGGCCCGCAGCCTGTGATCAGCCTCATCAACGCCTTTCTGGGCATGTTTTCGCGCGACGTAGGGATTGACCTGGGGACGGCCAACACCCTGGTCATGGTGCGCGGCCAGGGCATCGTCATCAACGAGCCATCGGTCGTCGCCATTGATAAAAAGACACGCAAGGTCCTCGCCATCGGCGCGGAGGCGAAGGAAATGGTGGGCCGCACCCCCGCCAACATCATCGCCATTCGCCCCCTGCGCGACGGCGTCATCTCCGACTTCGACATCACCCAGCGCATGCTGGAGTACTTCATCCACAAGGTCCACGACCGCTTCCGCCCGGTGCCCAAGCCCCGCGTCGTCGTCGGCATCCCGTCGGGCGTCACCGAGGTGGAAAAGCGCGCCGTCCACGACGCGGCCATCGCGGCGGGGGCGCGGGAAGCCTACCTCATCGAGGAGCCAATGGCGGCCGCCATCGGGGCCGGGCTGCCGGTGACCGAGTCCATGGGCAGCATGATTGTGGA
>CAZFUK010000406.1:0-5233 GCA_964522005.1 uncultured Anaerolineales bacterium
GGGCTGCTCCTGCTTAACACCGGTGCGGCGGTCTTCCGCACCCTTGTGCCCTACCTGATTCTGCTGGCCTCGGTCCTCTTGGCGTTCCAGGGGCACATCCGCCGCTGGCTGCTGCGCCAGATGGAGCAGTCGGGGCGGGACACGGCGAGCGAGACATGGACCATCGCGCCGGTGTTCCTGGCCTCGGTCTATGGCGGCTACTTTGGCGCGGGGCTGAGCGTCATCCTCCTCGCCGTCCTGGGTCTCGTCCTGCATGACAGCCTCACCCGCCTCAACGCCCTCAAGCAGGCCATCTCGTTCTGCGTCAACGTCACGGCGGCGCTGTTCTTTGTCTTTTCGGGTCAGGTGGTGTGGTCGGCGGCGGCCGTCATGGCGGTGGGTGCGCTGATCGGCGGGGTGATTGGCGGGCGGCTCGCCAGCCGCATCCGCGCCGAGACGCTGCGCACGGTCGTGGTCGTCTTCGGCGTCATCGTCTCGATTATCTACTTCCTGCGGTAGAGGGCGGGAGACCTGACAGGTTTTCGAAAACCTGTCAGGTCTGCTATTAGCCAAGCAGCGGCCGGCTCCAGTTGATAGGCACCAGAACGGTGACGCGGCTGACCGACGGCAGGCCCAGCCGGTCGAGCGTTCCCCGGCGGAAGATGACGGCGGAGACGATGCCGACCACCTCGCCGCGCTCGTTGATGGCAATGCCGCCGCTGGAGCCGGGGCTGGCGTGGGCGTCGGTCAGGAAGTAGCGCGTCGCTGTGTCCGTCGTCAGGCTGAGCATCGAGAGAATCGTTCCGCGCGTCGTGACCAGGCTCCCGCCCGCGCTACCTGGATAGCTCAGGGTGTAGACGGTGTCGCCCAGGCGGACGGTGTCCGAGTCGCCCACGGGCACAAACGAGAAGCCGTCAAAGTCCGCGCCGTCGTCCACATGGAGTACGGCCAGGTCGTGCTCGGGGTCGGTCGCCACGACGTGGGCGCGGAGCGTCCAGTCCAGGAAGGGGCCGACGCGAATCTCGCGCGTCGGGTAGAGCCGGCCTGTGTCGGTGTCACCCACGACGTGGAAGGCGGTCAGGAACGTCCGTCCGTCCTGGCCGATGACCGTTCCCGTCCCGCCCGCCGTGAAGCCCAGGCGCGTCTCGACCTCCAGGTTGATGGTCGCGCCCACGGCCCGTTCCACCAGCGCGGCGTCTATCTCCTGTGGTGGGAGGGGCGCGCGGTCCAGGCTCTGGGCGCGCAGGGCCGGGATGGCCTGGCTCGGCGCGGGCGCGGTGGAGGGCGCGGGCTGCGCCGGCGGGACGGCCGGCCCATCGCAGTTGGGGATGACCAGCGTCTGGCCGACGCGGATGACGTTGGGGTTGTCAATGCCGCTGGCCTCGGCGATGGCCGCGACCGAACTATTATAGCGGCGGGCAATCGCGCCGAGCGTGTCGCCCGACCGCACGGTGTACGAGCAGGTGGCCCCCAACGGCGCGGCCTGCGCGCTCCACACCGGTTGAACGGCGAGCGCCACCAGCAGCGCGAGCGCCACAATGAGAGCATATCGCCCCACCGATTGTAGGGTGGCCTGGCTAACAGGAGTGGCACGGTCGTCGCCGCGCGGGGCTAAAGCGCCCGCGCTAGGTAGGCAAAGCCCCCCAAGGGGGGCTAAGACTCTTAGCCCGTAGGGCTTCGTTTGCCTAGCCCAGGGGTTTAGCCCTGGGCGGCGCCGGGCGACCGCGTCACTCCTGTTGCTAAGCTGCCCATGCAGGCTAAAGAGCATCAACTTGACCTCCTAAACTGCGCCCACCAGGCCCGACCTCGGTCGGCGCTGTTCTCAAGCCAGGAGGCGGTGTAAGCCCGCCTCATCCACGACCGTCACGCCTAACTGGCGTGCCTTCTCCAGTTTACTCCCCGCCTCTTCCCCCGCCACCACATACGTCGTCTTGCGCGTCACCGAGTCGGTCACGCGGCCGCCCGCCGCCTCAATCAGCGCCTTGGCCTGGTCACGGGTGAGGGTGGGCAGACGGCCCGTCAGCACAAACGTCTGGCCCGCCAGGCGCCCGTCACGCGGCGCGGCCTGGACCGCGTCCGCCGTCCGCACCCCGGCCGCCTGGAGCCGGGCGATGATCGCCTGGTTGTGCGGGTTGCCGAAGTACTCCACCAGGCTCTCAGCAATCTGAGGACCAAAACCGGGGACCGCCTGCACATCGTCCTGACTCGCCCGCATCAGCGCGTCGAGTGACCCGAAGCGCCGCGCCAGCCCCTCGGCCACTGTGCTGCCGACATGGCGGATACCCAGGGCATAGATCAGGCGGCTGAGCGGGCGGTCCTTGGACGCCTCGATGGACTGGAGCAGGTTGTCTACCTTCTTGTCGCCAAACCCCTCCATCTCTAATAACGTGTCGCGATGCTCATGCAGATGATAGATGTCGGCCATATCCCGAATCAGACCCGTCGTCACCAGTTGAGCGGCCATGCGCTCGCCAAAGCCGACAATGTCCATCGTCCCGCGCCCGACAAAGTGCTCGACGTTGCGGACGAGTTGGGCCGGGCAGGCCGAGTTGACGCAGTAGGTGGCCGCCTCGCCGTCGGGCCGCACAGCCGGCTCGCCGCACGAGGGGCAGGTGGCCGGCATCTGCCACGGCTGCGTGTCGGCCGGCCGCAGCTCAAGCACCGGGCGCAACACCTGGGGGATGACGTCGCCCGCCCGCTTGAGCACCACGGTATCACCCTCGCGCAGGTCGCGCTCGGCGATATAGTCGGCGTTGTGGAGCGTGGCCTGGGTGACGGTGACGCCGCCAATGCGGACCGGGTCCATGACCGCGTAGGGCGTCAGGACGCCGGTGCGCCCGACGTTGACCGCGATCTTGCGCAGGACTGTCACGCCCTCCTGGGGGGCGGGCTTGAAGGCGATGGCCCAGCGCGGCGCGTTGCCCACCACGCCCAGCTCGTCCTGGAGGGCGAAGCTGTTGACCTTGATGACGATGCCGTCCGCCTCGTAGTTGAGACTGGGCTTGCGCTCCAACCAGGCCAGACTGGCTTCGATGGCCTGGTCCAGGTCGCGGGCGTACTGGCTGTCGCGGTTGACCGGAAAGCCCATCTCGCGCAGGTAGACCAGCGTATCCCACTGACTGCGCAGGCGCGGCCCACCGACCAACTCCACGAGGTTGTAGGCGTAGAGCGTCAGGGGACGCGAGGCGGTCACTTTGGGGTCGAGGTTGCGCAGCGCACCCGCCGCCGTGTTGCGCGGGTTCTCGTAGGGCTTGAGGCCCTGGGCAGCGCGCTCGGCGTTGAGGCGTTCGAAGGCGTCGCGCAGCATGAGCACTTCGCCCCGCACCACCAGGCGTTCGGGAGGGGCCTTTCCACCTAGACCTGACAGGTTCTCAAAACCTGTCAGGTCTGCCGCGCTCATCGGAACTCGCAGCGGCACGCTGGGAACGGTGCGCAGGTTGACCGTCACGTCCTCGCCCTCGACGCCGTCGCCGCGCGTCGCGCCCAGGGCGAACAGGCCGTGGGTGTAGTGCAAGACAACGGTGAGGCCGTCCATCTTGGGTTCCACCACAAAGTCCAGCGGCGCGTCGCCAATCAGGCGGCGCATGCGCTCGCCCCAGGCCCGCACTTCGTCGGCCGAGAAGGCATTGTCGAGGGACAGGATGGCGCCGGGATGGCGAACCTTGCGGAAGCCCTCGGTAGGCGGCCCGCCGATGCGCTGGGTGGGCGAGTCGGGTGTGACTAGCTCAGGGTGACCTTCTTCCAGTTCCCGCAACTCGCGGTAGAGCGTATCGTAGGCCGCGTCGCTGATGAGCGGCGCGTCCAGCACATAGTAGTGGTAGGCGTAGACCTGGAGGTGGCGGCGCAACTCGGCGGCGCGCTGAGCCAGGTCAGAGGCAGGCGTGGTCACGGGTGTCCTCGTTGGGGGGCGGGTAGGGCAAGCACGGCGGCCTGCCCCGCGGGTCATATTCTAGCACAGTCCAGACGACTTGAGAGCCATGAAAACGTAAATTTCATCAATTACACGTGTGCAAAATAGCAATGTGTGGGGTTAGTATACTAGGGGCGGATTAGCGCCCGGGCCGCGATGGGCGGCCCAGGCTCCAGGCGATGTAGCCGACGACCACGGCGGCCAGGGCGGCCAGGAAGACGAGGCTGAGGCCGAGGACGAGGCCGGGGTCAATCCGACCCACGGCGGCGGTGACGCCCTGCCAGAGTTGCGCCCGCCACTGACGCGCGGGCGCGGTCTGGGCCACGTAGAGCAGGATCGCCAGCGCGGTCAGACAGATGACCAGGGCGGTGAGCTGCGGGCCGGCCGACGCGTGCGGACGCTCCAGCAAGACGGGCGGCGGCGGGGCGGCCAGGGGCGCCCCAAAGTCGGCGAAGAGGTGGCTGAGAACCTCGGCGTAGCCCACGTGGACGCGCCAGAACTGGGTATGCGGGTCCCAGTGCCGCGCCTGGGGCGGGATGGCCGCTTCGAGGGCGGCGATGGTCTGGAAGGCGTCGGTGGCCGGACCCAGGCGAAACAGCACCCAGTCCCCGTCGCGGTAGGCTTCGGCCAGGCGCGCGGACCAGCGGCCCACGCGCGCGCGGCGTGTGTCGTACTCGGCGCGGCGCGCTGGGTCGCGGAGGACGGCGTAGGCGTCGTTGATGGCCTGCATGCGGCCCAGGGCGTCGGGCGCGGCGTTGACGTCGGGGTGGTAGAGGCGGGCCAACTGGCGATAGGCCGCTTCGATGATAGCCGCTTCCGCCTGGGGCGCAACTTGCAGTATCGTATAATAGTCGGGCAGCTCGCGCGGAGTCATAGGCCAATTATACCCAGGCCGCGCGACAGGGGGTAAGGGGGAGTGGGACAGCATGGATGCCGGGCTGAGACGGGAGTTACGGAGGGGCCACCAGGCATTTGCCGCGCTCGTGGAGCGGTCGGACGACCAGATAGACCTGGCCGAGGCGGCATTACTGGTGGCGCGGGATGCTTATGCGGGGCTGGTGGTGGCGGACTATCTGGCGCGGCTGGAGCAGATGGCGGCGGAGGCGGGGGCCTACCTGCCGCCCGGGGCGGACCTGGCGACGCGGCTGGGGGCGTTGGTGGCCTGGTATCAAGCGGCCGGTTTTCGGGGCAACCTGGCCGACTACTATGACCCGCGCAACAGCTATCTCAACGAGGTCATGGACCGCCGACTGGGGATTCCCATCACCCTTGCCCTCATTTTAGTGGAGGTGGGGCGGCGGCTGGGCGTCCCGCTCACACCGGTGGGGCTGCCCGGCCACGTCG
>CAZFUK010000407.1:0-5201 GCA_964522005.1 uncultured Anaerolineales bacterium
CACCGCAGGCGACCACGACGACGACCAGCGCCGCCAGCGTCAGGAACAGGATAGTCCGTTTCCAGGTACGCATGGGTTCGTTCCTCCTCCTTGGTAGGGCACGAAAATGGTTCACGAGCAATCAGTATCACTCGGCCGGCTCGCGGTTTAGCCCTTGATGCCGGTGGAGATCACTCCCTGTTGGAAGTACTTCTGGGTAAAGAAGTACAGGATGATGATGGGCAGCGTCACCATGGTGGCGAAGGCCATCATCAAGTGCGTCTCGGTGCCGCCTTCGGACTGGACAAACTGCTGCAAGCCCACGGCCAGTACGCGCATATTGGCGTCCTTGGTCACCAGGAGGGGCCACTTAAAGCTGTCCCAGGTCCAGATGAAGTTGAGCAGCGCCGTCGTCACGATGGCTGGGCGGCTCAGCGGGACGACGATGCGGAACAGGTAGGTCAGGTGTCCGGCGCCGTCTATGAGCGCGGCGTCGAACAGGTCTCTGGGTATTTGCAGGAAAAACTGCCGCATCAGGAAGATGCCGAACACGCTCGCCAGGAAGGGGATGATGAGCGCGGCGTAGGTGTTGTACCACTTCAACTGGAACATCATGACGACCTTGGGCACCAGGGTCAGGTCGCCCGGCACCATGATGGTCGCCAGGATGAACAGGAAGACCAGGTTCTTGCCCGGTAGGTCCATGTTCGCCAGGGCATACGCCGCCATGACCGAGGTGAGAATCACCCCCACGACCGTCAGGCTCACCGTGATCAGGCTGTTCAGGAAGTAGCGGTAGATGAGGGGGATGTTCCAGGCGCGGTCCATGCCCGCCTCTTTGACCGCGTCGGGGTAGTTCTGGAACTGGAGGGGTTCGGTTCCAAAGGGCGGCCAGGGCCACAGGTTGTTGGTGATGGTGCTGCCGTAGGTCTTGAGCGAGTTCATCACCATATAGACAAACGGCGTCACCGAGGCGACCGCGAAGAGAATCAGGAACGTGTAGATCAGAATCCGCGTCAGGCTGAGCGGGGGTCGCGGCGTGGCAACCGTCTCGGTTTTGACAGGTTGGGTGATTGTCGCCATAGGCCCTCCCGGCTCAATCGTACACCACGCGGCGGCCCGCGTAGCGGTTCTGAATCACGGTCAACACCAGAATCACCGCGAACAGGATAAACGACAGCGCGGCGCTGTAGCCGGCGCGGTTAAACTGGAAATACTGCTCGAAGATCAGGATGCTCGCCGTTTTGGTCGCGTCAGCCGGGCCGCCCTGGGTCATGACATAAATGTGGTTGAAGGCCTGGAAGGTGCCGATGACGGTGAAGATGAGCAGGAAGAAGGTGGTGGGGGAGAGCAGCGGGAAGGTCACGTAGCGGAAGAGCCGCCAGCCGCTCGCGCCGTCCACTTTCGCGGCGTCATAGAGGTCGGCGGGGATGTTGCCCAGGCCGGCCAGGAAGATGGTGATGTCGTAGCCGACGAAGACCCACGTGGTGTAGATGATGAGGGAGACGAGGGCCAGGGGCGGGCCGGCGGCCCAGCCGGGGAGCGTCAGCCCGGCCGTCTTCGCCATCAGGGCGAAGACCCCCTGCGTCTCACCGAGCCACTTGAGGGGCTGGAGACCGATACCCTTGAGAGCGGCGTTGATCAGGCCCTTGTCCGGGCTGTACAGTTGGCTCCAAATGGCCGCCGAGGCGACGGTGGAGGTGATATACGGCAGGAAGACCAGGACACGGAACGCTTGCTGCCCGCGAATCTTCTGGAACAGCAAGTAGGCGATGAGTAACCCCAGGCCCAACTGGACGGGCACCGAGATGAGCGCGTAGGTGGCCGTGACGGCCAGCGAGTGCCACATCTCGGGGTCCTGGAGGGCGCGGGTGTAGTTGCCGAAGCCGATAAACTCGCGGCAGGTCAGCCGCCAATCGCACGCGCTGATGTACAGGCCATAGAAGACCGGGAAGACCTGGAACACCAGCAAAATGAGCAACGCTGGCGCGAGCAGCGCGTAGCCGAGGGCAACTTCGCGTAGCCGCTTCTGGCGGCGGGCGGCTGTTACCCCCTTGACACTGACGCTGTTCACGGCTGTGCCAGTCGCCATGCAACCTCCTCTAGTCACCTGGGCTGTTCCCTGCGTCGGGTAGACCAGGCAGGCAAGCCCTTAAAGTATGCATCCACGTCTCATTTATTGCAACTTAGCGGCCACGGGCGTAGCGCCGAAAGGCGGCGACGGCGTCGGACCTAACCCCCCGGCCCCCTTCCCTACGAAGGAAGGGGGAGTGAGCACCCCTCCCTTTCTAGGGGAGGGGAGGGGGGAGAGGTTCCTTTACTCATTCCCCAAGGTGTACCGCTCCACCCACTCGACGACGCGGCGGCTGTAGTCTACGCGGTGGCTCGGCCGACCGTTGAGGTTCATGAGGTGGCTGGCGCCGGGGTAGCGCACCAACTCTGTCGGGACGCGCCCCGCCGCTATCAGGCCTGCAAACAGTTCCTCGCCCTGGCCGATGGGGCACCGATCGTCGGCCTCACCATGTAGAACGAGCGTGGGGGTCACGACGTTTTGAACGGCGTGGATGGGCGAGAGACGGCGGAACGTCTCGCGGTCGGCGGGCAGCTGGCCCTTGAGTTCCCAGGGCGCGAACCACAGGCCAATGTCCGACGTGCCAAAGAACGACTCCTGGTTGACCACGGGCGCGCCGACGACCGCCGCGCGGAAGCGGTCGGTGTGGGTGATGACCCACGCGGTCATGTAGCCGCCGTAGGAGTAGCCCGCCACGGCCAGGCGGTCCGGGTCGGCCAGCCCCTCGGCCACCAGCGCGTCCACCGCCGCCATCTGCTCCGGTAGGTCATACTCGCCCCAGCGCCCGCGAATGCCGTGGGCGAAGGCTTGCCCGTAGGAGCCGGAGCCGGTGGGGTTGAGCATGAGCACGGCCCAGCCGCGCGCCGCCAGCACATAGCGGAACCAGCTGCCGTGGGGGAAGTTGGTGCCGTGGTAGCTGTGCGGCCCGCCGTGGATGTCCACCAGCAGGGGGGCAGGGCGCTGGCCGTCCACGGGCAGAATGACCCAACCCTCGACCGTCCCACCATGGGGCGTCGGGAAGTCGCGCCGCTCGACCTGGGGGAGAGTCCACTGGCTCAGCAGGTCGGCGTTGAGCCGGGTCAGCGCGCGCTCGTCGCTCCCGTCGGCGGCGCAGGTGTAGACATCGCCCGGCGCGTGGAGGTCCCCGGCGACGAAGGCCAGCCGACCCGTGACGGGCTAGAGGCTGGCCTGCTGCGCCCAGCGCGGCCCGCCCACGACCTCCGTCACCCCGCCATCCGCCACCGCCACGCGGCGCAGCCCCACGTTGCCCCGGTCGGCCATCACCACGGTTAGCGCCTGGCCGTCGGCCGACCAAAGCGGCGCGACCGGCACCAGGGGCGGACCGGACAGGAACACGCTTCGGTCGTAGCCCTGGGTCAGGTTACGCGCCTCGCTCCCGTCGGGCCGTACCGTCCACACGCGCAACATAGGCTCGCCAAACCACGGCTCCTGCTCGTCCGTGCCGTAGCAGGCGATGAGGGCGCCGTCGGGCGACCACGAGGGGCAGACGGCGCGCCCGGCTGCTTCCAGCACAGGCCGGCCGTCGCTCCTATCGGCGGCCATCGTCCAGATGTCGGAGAGGTTGTAGTCGCCGACGCCGTCGCGCGTGCGGCTGGCTGCCAGATGCTGCCCATCGGGCGACCAGGCGGGCGTGCCGTAGTTGTGCATACCCTCGGTGATCTGCCGCGCCTCGCCCCCGTCGGCCGGGACGACGAAGAGTTGGCTCACCGCGTCGAAGGTGTAGCCCGCGCCATCGGCTTTATAGGCAGCGTGGGTGACGACTTTAGGGCGCTGGTTCCAGCGGTCGCGGGCCTCCTTGTCGCTCGGCGGCGTCTCCTTGAGGACGCGGGCCGCGAACGCGAGGCGCGTGCCATCCGGCGACCAGACCGCCGGCCCCGCCCCGTTGGTCAGCGTGGTGAGCTTCTGGGGGTCGCCGCCGGCCAGGGACAGGACGTACAGCTGGGGCTTGTCGCCCTCGCGGTCGGACAGGAAGGCCAGGCGGGAGCCGTCGGGCGACCAGCGCGGGAAGCTGTCGCGCTTTGGCCCGCGCGTCACCTGGACGGGCGCCCCGCCGTCGGTCGGGACCGTCCAGATGCTCGACCGATACTCGTCCTTCTCGCGGTCCACCCAGGTGAGGACATAGGCGACCCGCCCGCCGTCGGGCGACATCTGCGGGTCGGACGCGACCTGAAGCGCGAGCAGGTCATCGACCTGCGGGGCGCGCGGGGACTGGGACATAGGAGGCTCCTTTTTGGGAGGAATTCAAAAACTCGCTAATTTGACCGTTTCCTTGACCGCCTTTTCGCCCGCCATTTAACCGGGGCGCGGTACACTGGGGTCACAATCGAGTTGGAAACAACAGGCACACACAAGGAGACAAGGATCATGGTTACTCGCAACGTGACTCGGCTGTTTGTACTCGCGGTTCTGGCCCTGCTGTTGATGTCCGCCCGTCTGAGCTACGCCGACGGCCCGACGCCGGTCGGCGAGGTGACGGAGGCTGCCGAAGCCGTCGTGCCCAACGCCATCGCCCCGTCGGAACGCTTCACCATCCGCGCGACCGAACTGCTGGCCCTCCAGGTCCAGGAGTCGGGTGACAACGAACCCTACGTGGTCATGGGTGTGATTCGTCCGAACGCGGACGGCAGCCACCGGCTGGACTTCTTCAGCACCCCCGTCTTCAGCGGCGTCCGCAACGGCGACATCCGTCAGATGAACCAGACCCTGCTGGACAACCTGAACGTGACGCGCGACGTGGCGATTGTGGCCCAGGTCATTGAGCACGATGAGAACCCGCTCAACGAAACCATCGCCGAGATGCAGTTCCGCGCGAAGGTCCACTACACCTTCGCCGTCGTCAACGGCGACACCAGCCTGGCCTCGCTGCGCGCGGCGGTGGCCAAGGGCTTCAGCGAGGGCTTGCAGGCGACCAACCAGCTCTTCTCGGGCCGTGACAACGATGAGGCGATTGGCGCCCCCGTCATCCTGACGGTGAGCGCGACCGAGATGGACAACCTGGTGGCGGGCGAGACGCGGACGCGGACGGCGACGGCGACGGGCGAAGGCGCTCAGTGGCGCATGACCTTCACCATCCGCCGCAACCAATAGCAGACCCGCCAGGGGCGGACGGACAACTGAATACAGAACTTGA
>CAZFUK010000408.1:0-5157 GCA_964522005.1 uncultured Anaerolineales bacterium
GCGCCACGTTCGCCCCGAATCAGCACGCCACCGATACCCGGATGGACCGCGTTGAGGATCAAGGCGCGCTTGAGCTGGTCCTGGGCAACGATGGCGGTGAAAGGGAAAAGTTTAGGCATGGCTGGCTCCGGGCAACTCGTCAGCGGGCAAGCGGACGCCCTTGATTATATCTTGAGTTGCCAGAGCAAGCGAAGTCGGTACAGTTGGCGGAAGGCCAGGGTGTTGGCGATGAGCCAGACCAGGGCGGCGGCGTAGCCCGCCACCAGGTCACTGGAGTAGTGCAGACCCAGGTAAACGCGGCTGAAGCCAATCAGGAGCACCACCAGGGCAGCCAGCGTCGCGCCGGCCAGTTGCAGCCGCAGCGAGCGGCGTTCCAGCAGGAAGAAGGCGGCGATGCCATACACACACAGCGACAGCAGGGCGTGGCCGCTGGGCAGAATGGCGGCTTGCCCCAGGTGGTCCACATCCACGGGGCGGAAACGGTAGAAGAATATCTGCAAGACCTGGTTGAGGGCGAAGGCGCCCAGGACGGTCGTGCTAAGAATGAGAATACGGCCCTTCGTGCCGTTCTGCCAGCACCACCCACCCACGAGAGCGGCCAGTAGCACCAGCACCGTCCAATCCCCCAAGGCCGTCACCAGCGTCATCGCCACGGTCAACGGGCCGCTGGCGATGGTGCGGACGGTCCACAGCAGGCGTTGGTCGAAGTTCAGGACCTCGTTGCCCCACACGTCCTCGGCCATGAACGAGCACAGCCACAGGATGGCCGCGCTGCCCACAAACCCCCACACTAACTCGTCACGAATCGCGCTCCACAGGCGCGGCCACCGGCGATGTCGAAGGGTCTGCATATTCGTTTACTAACTCCCTATCTACACCCAAAGAAGAGCTTTGTCCACAAAAAGCATTATTTGGGCCACAAAGCTTTGACTCTACCCCTGTTCCGCCGTATCATTTTTCATTCGCTTTTGGTAGGGTAGAGACGTGACCTGTCGCGTCTCTGTAGGAGAGGCCTGGTGGCGGAACGGACCCCTTTGCACGGCCAGTTGCCGCGCGGTGTGCAGGACCTGTTCGGGGCGGCGGCGGCACAACGGGCCGACCTGGAAGCGCGGCTGGCGCGTACTTTCCGCGCCTGGGGGTATACGCACCTCATCCCCCCGACGTTTGAGTACTACGAAAACCTGGCGCTGGGCCTCAGCCCAAAGGTCCAGGAGGACACCTATCGCTTCATCGACCATCGCGGCCATACGCTGGCGCTGCGGCCCGACATCACGGTGCAGACGGCGCGCATTGTCGGGACCAAGCTCGCCGATCAGCCCATGCCGCAGCGGTTCTACTATATCGCCCCGGCCTTCCGCTACAGCGAAGTCCAGGCGGGCCGCCAGCGCGAGTTTACCCAGGCGGGGATCGAGCTGGTCGGCGCGGCGAGCGCCGAGGCCGACGCCGAGGTGGTGGCGCTGGCGGTGGAGGCGCTCCGCGCCGCCGGCGTGCCCGACTTTCGCGTCTCCATCGGCCAGATCAGCTTTGTCCGCTCGGTCCTGGCCGAGTTAGACCTGCCGCCTGCCACGGTCCAGCGGGTCCAGATGGCGGTGGACCACAAGAGCGCGGCGGACGTGCGAGCCATTCTCGATGGTCAGCCGGCCGCGATGGTGGACTTGCTGGCGCGTATCCCCGCGCTCGTGGGCGGGCCGGGGGTTCTGGACGAAGCGCGGGCGCTGGCCCCCTGGCCGCAGGCCCAGGCCGCCCTCGACAACCTCGCCCAGGTCTACGGCTGGCTGGAGCGGGCTGGACTGGCCGCGCCGATTGTGATTGACCTGGGCGAAGTGCGCGGCATGAACTACTACACCGGCTTGACCTTCGAGGCGTTTGTCAGCGGCGTGGGTTTTGCTGTGATCAACGGCGGCCGCTATGACCACCTCGTCGGCCAGTTCGGCCCGCCCTGCCCGGCCGTGGGTTTTGCCCTGGGTGTGGAGCGCGTCATGCTGGCCCTGGGGGAGACGGCGACGACGGCGCATATCCCGGACGCGCTGGTCGCCCTGAGTGACGAGCCGGAGTGTCTGCAAGCCCTGGCGCAGTTGCGGGCCGAGGGCTTGCGGGTGGAGATGGATGTGCTGGGGCGGCCGGTCGAGGAGCTGCTGGCCTATGCCGAGGCGCGGGGCATCCCCCGGGTCCTGGCCTGGCGCGACCGACGGCTTGCGCCGTTCCGGGTGGAGCAACTGGGATGACGTTAGACGCAGTGGTGACGGCCCCCCGAACCGGCCCGACGCCCCAGTTGACTGTGGCGGTCGCCAAGGGCAAGATTTTCGGCCAGGCGTTGGACAGGCTGCGCGCGGTGGGCTATGCGATCCCCGCCGGCCTGACCGACCACTCACGGCGGCTCATGGTGGACACGCCCGACCGCACCCTGCGGCTGCTGCTGGTCAAGAACAGCGACGTGCCGACGTACGTGGAGTATGGCGCGGCGGATGCGGGCATCGTCGGGCGGGACGTGGTCGCCGAGAGCGGCCGCGACGTGCTGGAGCCGGTGCGGCTCGGCTTCTCGCGCTGCACGCTGGTCGTGGCCGTGCCGACCGCCCGGGCGTCCAAGCCGTTGCATCGGGGAACGGCTCTTCGGGTGGCGACCAAGTACCCGCGCCAGACACGGGCCTACTTCGAGGCGCGGGGGCTGTCCGTGGACATCATCCCGCTCAGCGGGTCGGTCGAACTCGCACCCCTGGCCGGCCTGGCCGACTACATCGTGGACATGGTGGAGACGGGAACGACGCTGCGCGAGAACGGCCTGGTGCCGGTGGACACTGTGGCCGAGTCGGAGGCGGTGCTGATTGTCAACCGCGCCAGCCACAAGCTCCGTGCCGCCGCCGTCATGGACCTCGTCAGACGACTAGAGTTGGCTCGCTAATGGATACTGGATCTAAGGAGTAATGCATGACAACTGTGCCGGTGCGCGAGGAACTACAGCGGTTGAGTCTCGAAGATCGGCTGATTTTGGTCGAAACTCTGATCCAACTCATCCGTGAAGACCTGGGCAAGCCAAAGCGTCAACGAAACTGGGACCAGATTAATCGTGAGCTAGCGGTGGCCGCCGAGTCTGTTAAATCTGAATACGCGTCAGGGGGTTCCCTAAGGCTTCTAGAGGAACTCGATGGAGAGGACTTCTATGACGATGAAGAGGGGTGACATCTGGTTAATCAATCTCGATCCAACCATCGGGGACGAGATACGAAAAACGCGGCCGGTGATTATTGTGAACAATGACGCAGTTGGCACTCTTGCTCTCAAGATAGTCATCCCGACGACAGACTGGAAGGAACGCTACGCGAGATTGCCCTGGATGGTTCGAGTTGACCCCTCCCAGGAAAATGGGCTTGTAAAGTCATCCGCGGCTGATACCTTTCAGATCAAGAGCGTCTCTCAGGAGAGATTCGTAAAGCAGATTGGTAAAGTCTTCTCGGGGGATATGGCTCGAATCGCAGAAGCCCTGGTGATTGTTCTGCAAATCGACATCTAGAGTTGACAACCTCGCACTAAGGGTTACGTATGACATTGAAAAACGTGGAAACGGCGACCGTTTTTATTGCTTGCCTCGCGTTCGTTGGGCTGGGGCTATCGGCCGGCCTGCTCGGCGTCGCCTGGCCGTTCATGCAGCAGGAGTTCAACCTGGCCCTGGATGCGGTCAATGCCCTGCTGCTGGTCCAAACCATCACCTATACCCTGGCCAGCTTTCTCATCGGCCGGGTCTTGGCGCGCTTGGGCAGCGGCCTGAGCCTGGTAGCCGGCATGCTGATTCTGTCGCTGTGCTTGTTCAGCATCGCGCTCTCGTCGGCCTGGGTCTGGGTCATCCTGTTCGGTCTCATCGGCGGGTTTGGCAGCGGGGTCGTGGATGCCGGGCTAAACATGTACCTGACCGCCTATCATTCGGCGCAGGCCATGAACTGGCTGCATGCCAGCTTCGGGGTCGGGATTACCCTGGGTCCGCTGCTCATGACCTACTGCGCGCTGAATTTGAGGTGGCAGGTGGGGTATGCCGTGACGGCGAGCGTGCTGCTGCTCATCCTGGCATTGCTGGTCGTGACCCGCCACCTGTGGCGGAATGAGGGCTTCCGGGGCGCGGAGAACCAACCCGTTCGCCGGGCGAGCATGGGCCAATCGCTGCGCCTGCCGGTGCTGTGGTTCAGCATGATCGCGTTCCTGGCCTACGTGGGCCTGGAGATTGGCATAGGCCAATGGGCATATACGCTGCTCACCCAGTCGCGCGGCGTGGCGCCCCAAGCGGCCGGCCCGTGGGTAAGTGTCTACTGGGGGGTGTTTACCGGTGGACGCATCTTTTTCGGCTTCATCGCCAACCGCTTCGAGTCAAGCCTCCTGCTCCGCTGGTGTTTGCTGGCGTCCGTGGTCGGCGCGTTCATGTTCGCGTGGAACCCGCTACCCCTCATCGGTTCGCTGGGCCTGATCCTCACCGGCTTTGCCCAGGCCCCCATCTTCCCGATGTTGATGACGACCACACCTCAGCGCGTTGGGATGGAACATGCCGAAAACGGGGTCAGCCTCCAAATGAGCTTCGTCGGAGTCGGGGCGGCGATCCTCCCTGGACTGATCGGGACGATTGGTAAGACCTTCGGCCTGGAGACGATGGCGACGACCTTCGCGGTGATGGCCGTTATCACGTTGATCTTCCACGAACTGGCCCGCGTCGCTCAGGCTGGCCGTCCGGCCCTGAGTGACGCCGGTTGACAAACCCAAGCGCGAGAACAACATGGACATTCGCTTTGATACCTACTACACCAACGACGACCTGACCGCCCGCCTCCAGTGGCTGGCCGAGCAGCACGCCGGGCTGGCGCGGCTCCAGTCCATCGGCCAGAGCCACGAAGGCCGCCCGATCTGGCTGGTCACCCTGACCAACACCACCACTGGGCCGGATACCGACAAGCCCGCCTTTTGGGTGGATGGCAACATCCACGCCACCGAGGTGTCGGGCAGCATGGCCTGCCTCTATACGGTCAAGTACGTGCTGGACCGCTACGGCCAGGACGCCCAGATCACGCGGCTGCTGGACGAGAACGCCCTGTACATCGTGCCGCGCATCAACCCGGACGGCGCGGCCCTGGCGCTCGGCACGCCGCCCAAGTTCATCCGCTCGGGCACGCGGCCCTATCC
>CAZFUK010000409.1:0-5132 GCA_964522005.1 uncultured Anaerolineales bacterium
GAGCAGGTCAAAGCGTTGCTCAAAGCGGGCGCGGACCTGGCCGGCGTGTAGCATTGGACATGATTAACAGGATTTACATGATTTGAGATTTTCATCATGTAAATCCTGTTAATCATGTCGAAAACTCTGGGTCACGACTCGGCCAGGCTGAGTTCGGGTTCCTCGCGGGGGACGACGTGGCAGTGGCGACAGCGCGCCTCGTACATCTCCGTCGCGCCCACCAGGATGACCGGGTCGTGGTAGCGGGCCGGCTCGCCGTTGATGAGGCGCTGGGTGCGGCTGGCGGGCGCGCCGCACACGACGCAGATGGCCGAGAGCTTGTCCACCTGCTCGGCCTGCGCCATGAGCAGGGGCATCGGGCCGAACGGCTCGCCCCGGAAGTCGGTGTCCAGGCCCGCCAGAATCACGCGCTTGCCCCCGTCCGCGAGTTGGTCGCACACGGGCGCGATCTCCCAGTCGAAGAACTGCACTTCGTCAATGGCGACGACGTCGGTCTCCTCCTCGGTCAGGGCGACAATATCACGGGCGCGGCTGACAGGCACGGCGGCGACTTGCAGGCCGTTGTGGGAACTGACACTCTCGATGCCGTAGCGGTGGTCAATCACCGGCTTGAAAACCTGGACCTTTTGGCGGGCGATCTGGGCGCGCTTGACGCGGCGGATGAGTTCCTCGGTCTTGCCGCTGAACATGCTGCCGCAGATTAGCTCGATCCAGCCTCCAACGTAACCATGCGGGTGGGGTGGCACACAGGCTCCTTTTCGCATTAGACTCTACATAACAGTAGCGGGTCGCACGCTCAGGGTATTATACACCTAACTGGCGTCTGGGCAAACAAAAACCTCCCGAAGGCTTCCCTTCGGGAGGTTTACTGGGTTGGCTTACTTGCGGCCCTTGGCGGCCGGCTTGGCCTTGGCGGCCTCGTCGGACCTGGCCTGCGCCGTCTGCACCTGCTGGACGCGCTGCTCGCGGCGCTCCAGGCGCATCATGAAGCGGTCCACGCGGCCCGCCGTGTCAACGATGCGCTGCTCGCCGGTGTAGAACGGGTGGCAGTTGGCGCACACGTCGGTGCGGATCGCCGGCTGGGTCGAACCCACCGTGAACGTGTTGCCGCAGCCGCAGGTGACCGTCGCGTTCGGATACCACTTGGGATGAATACCTTGCTTTGGCATAGCTAACTTCCTATCTCGCCCGCGTTAGGCGACGCTCACCGCCGCGGTCTCGGTCGTCTCCGCCTCAACCTCAACGGGGTAGACGCTCACGCGCTTCTTGAAGCGGGTGGCGTGTTCGTACTTTACCTGACCATCCACCAGGGCGAACAGCGTGTAGTCGCGGCCCAGGCCGACGTTATTGCCCGGTTCGATCTTCGTGCCGAGCTGGCGAACGAGGATGTTGCCGGCGCGCACGTACTGACCATCAAACCGCTTGACACCACGGCGCTGCGAATTGCTATCGCGGCCGTTCTTGCTGCTGCCGCCACCTTTCTTATGAGCCACGTCGGCCTCCTTCTCAGTAGTCAGTAGTCGGTACAAAGTAGTCAGTCAAAGCCGCTACTGACTACCGACGACTGAAGACTAATTACTGTAGAACAATCTCGCCAATCTTGAGGCGGGTCAGCGGCTGGCGATGGCCGGTCTTGCGGCGGAAGCGGATCTTCGGCTTGTACTTGAAGATGGTCAGCTTGGGGCCTTTGGTCTGGGCCACCACTGTGGCGCGCACAACCGCGCCCTGCAGGGCCTCGCCCGTCTTCACCCCGTCGTCGCCCGCCACCATCAGCACATTCGTCAGTTCCACCGTCGCGCCCGGTTCAGCCTTGAGCAACTCGACGTTGACCATGTCGCCCGACTGAACCTTGTACTGTTTCCCACCTGTCTGAATAATAGCGTACACAACTTCCTCCCGGGCCGGTCTCGGAGCGTGAAAGAGGCAGGGGATGGCCCCTGCCCGTAGAGTCGCTCTGGCCCAACACAAAGGGTAATTATACTGTGGACAGCCTGGTAGGTCAAATTTCAGTCCAGGGGGCCACGCTCCGGCCACGGTAACCCAGCGGTAACACGCCGTCCACCACGGGGTAAATTTGGCCCGCTACACTAGCAGTAGGATACAGTCAAGGGCACAAACTTACGAACCAAGGAGGATCAAATGCGCACTTGGCGCTGGTTCCTGATGCTGGTGGTGGCGGTGGTGGTGGCGGGCCTTCCGCTGCGGACGGAGGCCGCGCCAGCGGCCCAGGGCTGCCTGGAGCCGACGAGCGGGTTCCGCCGCCTGTGGTCGCAGACCTATTGGACGCAGCAGGCCTTTGGCTGCGCGGTGGAGACGGAGAAGGGCGTCTACATGGCGGAGCAGCTCTTCCAGAATGGCCGCATGCTGTGGCGCTCGGACAATGACCTGGTGTACGTGATGTACTATCGGGACTGGCCGAACTTGGACGTCTACCTGCCGACGTGGCATCCAGGCGACCCAGAGCTGGACACGCGGCTCGTCGCGCCGTGGGGCTACGTCCAGCCCAAGCGGGGCTTTGGCAGCGTGTGGCGTGAGCATCCGGGCGTGCGGGACCGGCTCGGCTGGGCGGTTGAGGAGGAACGGCCGGCCAACGGGACGATCCAGACCTTCGAGCGCGGCTTCATGTTCTGGACGCCTCGGTTCGGGGTGAACGGGCTGAGCGGCGGCTGGTGGACGTGGCTGGGGCGGTGATGGGTGATAGACCTGACAGATTTCTAAAACCTGTCAGGTCTCGCCGTGCCCACCTAAAAAGGAGGGAAGCCATCGTCATGGCCTCCCTCCTGTGCTATTGACTTGTTTACGCCGCGAAGGTGTGGACCAGGCCCAGGGCGCGGTGCATTTCCAGGCTGACGACCTCGATGGACCGGTCGCCGTCAATGTCAATCACCATGCCGCGCTGCCGGTAGAACATCTCCAGGGGCGCGGTCTGGCTGAAGTAGACTTCGAGGCGGTGGGCGACGGTTTCCGGGCGGTCGTCGTCGCGCTGGTACAGTTCGCCGTCACAGCTATCGCAGTGGTTGGCCTTGGTGGGCGGGTTGTGCTTGGTATGGAACGAGGCCCCGCACTTGCGGCACATCCAGCGCCCGCTGAGGCGCTCCAGGAGGGCCTCGCGGTGGACGTGCATGTTGAGGACGCAGTCAATGCGCAGGGCGCGCTCGGCGAGGGCCTTCTCCAGCGCCTCCGCCTGACCCAGGGTGCGCGGGAAACCGTCGAGCAGCGCGCCACGGGCGCAATCTGCCTCCTCCAGGCGGTGGAGGACCATGGCGACGGTCAGGCTATCGGGGACGAGTTCGCCGGCGTCCAGGTAGGACTTGGCCTGGCGGCCCAGGTCCGTCTGCTTGCGGATGTGTTCGCGGAATAGCTCGCCAGAGGAAATGCGAGGGAGACCAAGGTCTCGGCTGAGGAGGGCCGCCTGAGTGCCTTTGCCGGCGCCCGGCGCGCCCAGGAGGATACAGTACATGGGTGTCTTTCTGTATGCAACCACGTCGTTGCTCCTCTTCAATTGGCGAATACAGCTGCCATGAATAGATGCGAATGGATAAGGGTCAAACCAGGGACAGTATATCCCAAGTCACCTGCCCTCAACAGGGACAAGGGTGTAGTCTTAAGCGGCAAAATGGATAGTCTTATGACGCAGTGCGCCTAGCCATACGACTAGCCAAGTGTAGCCCCTTCTAGCCAGAAGTCTAGTTTGACGCTCGCCTGCCTCTTTTGTAGGAGTATACGTATCAGCCGTTCGAATGATACGGCTCTTGACAGGCTCCTGGGTCTGCGGTAAGATAGAAGGGACAGGCTGCATCTTGCCAGTAGTAGTTCAAGTGAACCGTAATAGCGACGACGAGGACGAGTAGGCGGGACCGACCCTGCTCCAGAGAGCCGCCCGTGGCTGGAAGGCGGCGCCGTGGCCCCCCGCCGAAAATGACCTCCGAGCTGCCCCTGAACGCAGGGCATTGACAATTGACGATTTGCGATTGACGATTAACCCTAAATCGTCAATCATCAATCATCAATCGTCAATCATCTTGCTAGTAGGTCCGGCCGGTTGCCCCCGTTAACGGGCTAGAGCCTCAGGCCGGCCGCCTGGCGCTCGAGGGAGGCCCTCATGTGGGACGGGTCGGGCCAGTCCAGGCGATTGGCCAGCCAGACCAGGTGACGGCAGACCAGGGTGGTACCGCGAGTTGAACCCTCGCCCCTGCATGGGGTGGGGGCTTTTTGTTTTGGGAGGACGAAGGACCGAGGACCAAGGACCAAAAGAGGATAAGAGTAGCGCTACTTGGTCCTTCGTCTTTGGTCCTTGGTCCAACTAAGGAGATGTTAGCATGAGCAAGTTCTATATCACGACGGCGATTCCCTACGTCAACGCGCGGCCGCACATCGGCTTCGCCCTGGAGATTGTGCTGACCGACGCCGTCGCCCGCTACCATCGGCTCAAGGGCGACGACACGCGCTTCCTGACCGGCACCGACGAGAACAGCCTCAAGAACGTGCAGGCCGCCGAGCAGGAGGGCATCCCGACGGCCCAACTGGTCGAGCGCAACGCCCAGTACTTCTACGACCTGCGCGACCTGCTCAACCTGTCCTTCGATGACTTCATCCGTACAGCGGCCGAGGCGCGCCACTTCGAGGGCGTGGCGAAGCTGTGGCAGGCGGCGGACAGGAACGGCGACCTGTACAAGAAGACGTATCGCGGCCTGTACTGCGTCGGCTGCGAGCAGTTCTACACCGAGGACGAGCTGGTCAACGGCCTATGCCCGGAGCATCTGACGCGGCCCGACCTGGTGGAGGAAGATAACTACTTCTTCCGCCTGTCGCGCTACGGCGACAGGCTGCTCGAACTCATCGAGAGCGACCAGTTGCGCATCGAGCCGAGAACGCGCAAGAACGAGGTGCTCAGCTTTATCCGGCGCGGGCTGGAGGACTTCAGCGTGTCGCGCTCGACGCGGCGGGCCAAGGGCTGGGGCGTACCCGTGCCAGGCGACCCGGACCAGGTGATGTACGTCTGGTTCGACGCGCTGGGCAACTACATCACGGCGCTCGACTACGCCGACGAGGGGCCGCTCTACCAGCGCTACTGGCTGGACAACCCGAACCGCGTCCACGTCATCGGCAAGGGCATCATTCGCTTCCACGCC
>CAZFUK010000410.1:0-5128 GCA_964522005.1 uncultured Anaerolineales bacterium
GGTCGGCGGGACCGACGCCGTCCATGGGCGAGATCGCTCCATGCAGCACATGGTACAGGCCCTTGTAGTCGCGCGTGCGCTCGATGGCGAGCACGTCCAGCGGCTCCTCGACCACGCAGATGACCCCCCGGTCGCGCTGCTCGTCGGCGCACACCGAGCACAGCGGCGTCTCACTGATGTTGAAGCACTCGCGGCACAGGACGATGCCTGCTTTTAGCTCGCGCACGGCGTCGGCCAGCGCGTCCACCTGCTCCTTCGACGCCCGCAGCAAGAAGAAGGTCAGGCGCGAGGCGGTCTTGGGACCAATCCCCGGCAGACGGCTGAACTCATCAATCAGGCGGGCGACAGGTTTGGCGAGCGCGCTCATAGGGCTACCTCAAGAAAGCATCGTTCTGATATGAGAACAATTATAGTCAAGAATCTTTCGGTCGGCAAGTAACAGGAGTATCTCCGTCAACCCAAGTGCACCGGTTCCAGGGCCGCCTCTAGCTCACGCTGCACCCGCTTCACGTAGTCTTCGACCGCCTGGACGCTCTTGAGAGCAGCCTGCTTCTCGCCATTAGCATCCTCGATCAGGTCCTCGACCGTCGCGGACGCCCACATATCGGGGGCGGCAGTATACTCCAGCCAGTCGGGTTTCTGGAAGCGACGGGCGCATTTAGCCGAGTCGACTCTGACCATAATGGTGTTGTCCGACTCGGCAATATCTATGATGCGGCCAACATAGCCGTTGACCCGCACCAATTGATTGACCTTTAGAAAGTCAGGTTTAGTCCTCATAGCCCAACTCCAACAATTTGACGGGTAACTCGTAGGCTTGATAGCGTCCCATCGGTCGGAAGCCAAACTCTCGCAGCAGCCCCGCTAATTCATAATGCCAACCTGTGGCTGTATAGGTGTCGTCGGGGTTCGGCACGTTCTCCATGAGGTTTTCGAGAGCCAGATATTCGTCCTGAGTTAGCTTTCTGAGGTTGCCCTGCCCCATGATGTTCCGTCCTGCTGACCCAGAAAGTCTAGCACAATGCGATTGAACGCTGGCGGGTCTTCCATGTTGGACATATGCCCGACGCCCGGCAGGACAATTTGCCTCGCGCCGAGGATGCCCTGCGCCAGCCGCTCGGCCACGGCGTGGAAGTCGGGTAGGTCGTGCTCGCCGTTGAGGATGAGGGTGGGGACGCGGATTTCGCCTAGCCGCTCGGCGGCATGGGGGCGTACGGCCCGGCCCTGGTCGCGGTTGTGCCAATGCCAGCCGGAGTAGTCGGCGACCATCGCCCGCAGCCGGGCCGCCAGGTCTGGCCGCTCCATCGCCGGGGCGAGCAGGGGCAGGCTTAGCCAGGTCTCCTTGACCACATCCAGGGGCGCCTCTTTGCCCAGCGCCCACACCCGCGACAGGTCCTGGCCGAAGGTGCGCCAGGCGTGGCCGTGGAGGATAGCGTCAACGGCAATCAGGGACAGGGTGCGCTCGGGGTAGGCGAGGGCGAAGTCAATGGCGATACCGCCGCCTCGCGACAGGCCCAGGACGTGGGCGCGGTCCAGGCCGAGGTGGTCCAGCAGGGCGGCCTGATCCTCGACGGGCGTGTACGGGCCAACCGGCACGGACGAGCGGCCGAAGCCTCGCGCGTCGTAGCGGACCACCCGGTGGGCGGCGGCGAAGGCGGGCCACTGGTCGTCCCACATGCGCGTGTCCAGGCTGAAGCCGTGGACCAGGACGAGCGGCGGCCCCTCCCCCGCGACCTCGTAGTAGAGATGTCCATCCTCGACGGGGGCAAACCCGCATAGCGTGTCCATGCTGTCCACCTGTTTTCAGGCCGGCACGGGCGTTAGATTCTCAACTTCAATTCGTCCCTCTTGCCCAGGCGCAAAGACGACGGCAGACGCATCCAGAATCTCGATCCCGACGATACGTCCATCCGGGGCGTAGTTGACAGCCACGTCCTCGGATAGACGATGTGTCGTTACCTCAACAGGTCCGTCTAGAAAGCGAATGTACATGGCATCTACTAGTGGATCATAACTTACTTTCATTGCCTGCATCAGCCTTTCTAGAAGTAGAAGGTGTACACCGTTACCACGACAAGAGTCTGCGGGTCCTCCGCAACAACGACTAGAACCTGCTTGGTTGCATAGGTCTTGCCGCCCCAGAGTCGGTCGTACTGGAAATTCCTACGATAGCTTTGGCGTCCTCGTTTAGCAGGAACTTGCTCTCCGCTGCGTATCGCCAGAATGACCTCTTGTTCGTCCGCGCCACGTTCCTTCATCTGCTCCCGAGCATGGCGTGAGAAGACGATGGGTTTCATGGCTGTTCCTCATGAAGACGAACTAGAACAGCCCTGGGATGTTGAGACCGCCCGTCAGCCCCTTCATGCGCTGCTCGGCCAACTCCTGCGACTTGTCCACGGCCTGGTTGACGGCGGAGATAATCATATCCTGGAGCGTCTCGACATCTTCAGGCGCCAGGGCTTCCGGGTCAATCTTGAGCGACACCAGCTTCTGGTGGCCGTTCATCGTCAGCGTGACCGCCCCGCCGCCGCTCGTCACCTCGACCGTTTCCGTCGCCAGCGCCTCCTGGGCCTTCGCCATGTCCTCCTGGAGTTGCTGAATCTGCTTCATCATACCGGCCTGCCCGCCGCCCATGGGCACGCCACCACTCCGGCCCATCGGCCGCGTCATCGGTTTCCCACCTTTTTTCGCCACTTTTCCTCCTCAACTGAAGTGTATTCGTCCCACCCGTCTTAACCGTCTCGCCCTGTCAGTCTCCAACAGGGCGAGACGGCAGCCAGGCTCACTCAATACGGCCCCAGCAGCCAATTGCCGGGCGCGTCTGGATCGTCACTCAGGAAGAACTCCTCCGTATTGCGGAGCCATTCTTCCTTGTCAAGATAACCGTCAGCATCACGGTCGAGGTGACGGAAAGCCTCCTCGGCTTCGGCCTGAGTCTGACCGAATACAAGCACACTGCCGAGGAATTCGTCCCACGAAACCCGCCCATCCTTGTCCTTGTCCTGCCAGCTCATCAGATTTTCGGCCGTCCCCAGGATGAGTCTCTCAAATATCTCTCGGTGGGACAGAACGAATTCGTTGACGGTCAGAAATTCGTCCAGTGTCACCCGATCGTCGCCATCCTGATCAGCGACTTGCCGAATCTGTTCCCAGCCCGCCATGAATTCGACGGTGTGTTTCTCCCGCACCTCTGAGCCGGAGGGCAGACCCAGGTGATCCGCGATCCCCTGGGCCGCCTGTTCGTAATCCCGTCGCTCGACAAACCCATCCTTGTTGTAGTCATAGTTCTGGAACGCACGAGTGAGCTTTCTCCGCTGAAACTCAGTCAACATGGCGTCCTCCCGTATATGGGTTGTCAATAGCGTTGGCTGACACCCTGTGTGCCAGCGCACTATGATAAACGAAGGGCCTCGGCGTTCGCCCCTTCCCTATGTGTCCAGTGAGATGCCCGTAATCTTGCCCCCCATGCGCACCGCCTCCTTGACCACCGGGTCGTCCGTCGCCTCCTGGAGGGGGTTCTTAGGGCGTTCGGCGTCCATCTCAGCCTTCGTCTTGGGGGTTAGCCTGAACTGAACACGGACCGGACCCCCCAGGAGACGGTTGAGGACATCTTCGAGCAGCCCCCGCCGCTTGGTGTCTTCCAGTTGCTTCTGATGGAACGAGTAGTAGACGCCGAGAGTCACCTGGCCGGCGGCCGCTTCCAGCGGGTAGCAATCTTTGAGCAAGCCGCCCACTCGTTTGTCCTGCTGGTTGACCGCCATCAGGAATGCCTCCCACTGGCTGACCAGGTCGAGCACCGGCCCCTCAACCGTCGTGGCCTCACCTCGGGCGGGCGCCTCGTCCACGGCCTGGGCGCGGACAGGCGCGATAACAGGTGGCGGGGGCGCGGCAGCTATCTCCGGCGGGCGCGGCGGGGGCGCAGCCGAGGCCGGCGCGGCATGCGCCGGCGGAGCCGCCCTCGGCGTAGGTGCAGCCGCCCCCTCACCACTCACCGGTGCCGTCGCGGGCGGGTGGGCCACCGGCTGCGGGGCGCGGCTGACATCGAGCGTGGCCTCCACGAGCGCCAGTTCCAGCGGGAGTTGCGACTGGAGGGCGCTGCGCTGCGACTGCGCCGCCTCGGTAAAGAGCTTGATGGCGCGTACCAGGGGGGCCGGCCCGATACGGCGGGCCTGGGCCTCCATGCGGCTCTGCGCCTCCGCCGTCACGTTGAGCAGGCCGCCGCTGCCGTTCTGAATCAGCATCAGGCTGCGCAGGTACTCCAGCAGCTGGTTGACCAGTTGCCGGGCGTCCACGCCCGCGTCCACGGCCTGGTTAATCAGGCGCAGCCCGCCCGCCGTGTCGCCCAGCACCAGGTGCTCGGCCAGCACTTCTACCGCCGCGTCAGCCGCCGTCCCCAGCACCGACTGCACCTGGGCCAGGGTGATGTTCGCGCCGCCAAAGGCCACCATCTGGTCCAACAAGGAGATGGCGTCGCGCAGCCCGCCCTGGGCGTAGCGGCCGATGAGTTCCACCGCCGCCGGTTCGGCCTGGAAGCCCTCGGCCTCGCAGATGTGCGTCAGGTGGGCGACCATGTCGCTCAGCGGGATGCGCTGGAACGAGAAGCGCTGGCAGCGCGAGAGGATGGTGGCCGGAATCTTGTGCGCCTCGGTGGTCGCCAGGAAAAAGAGGGCGTGGGGCGGCGGCTCTTCGAGCGTCTTGAGCAGCGCGTTGAAGGCCGGCGTGGACAGCATGTGGACTTCGTCAATGATGTAGACCTTATACTGGGCCTCGCTCGGCGCGAACTGGACCTTCTCAATCAGGTCGCGCACATTGTCCACCCCGGTGTGCGACGCGGCGTCAATCTCAATCAGGTCAAGCGACCGCCCCTCCGCCAGGCTGCGGCACACGGCGCACTCGCCGCAGGGCCGCTTCTCGGGGGCGGCGGTGCAGTTGACGGCGCGCGCCAGGATGCGGGCGATGGTCGTCTTGCCCGTGCCCCGAGGCCCGGCGAACAGGTAGGCGTGGGCCACCCGCCCGCTCGCCAGGGCATTGCGGAGGGTCTGGAGAATATGCGACTGGCCGACGACGTCGTCGAACGTGTGCGGCCGCCAGCGTCGGTACAGGGCTTGCGCTGCCATCGGGTCTACCT
>CAZFUK010000411.1:0-5125 GCA_964522005.1 uncultured Anaerolineales bacterium
CTCTTAGCCCGTAGGGCTTCGTTTGCCTAGCCCAGGGGTTTAGCCCTGGGCGGCGTAGGCTTACCGAGCAACTCCTGTTTAAGAGAACCCTGGGGGTGTCAGGCCGGGATGCCTTCCTGGTCCAGCGTCAGGACACGCGTCGCGGTCTCTTGGGCTTCGGTCTGCTTGACCATCGCGCCGACCTCGCGGCGCTCGGCCTGCCCGAACCAGCTCATCGCCTCCACCGAGGCGTTGAGCCACTCGGCGGCCCCGGCCGCGGCCAGGATGGTCATCAGGAGGCGGGTCGGGGCGGGCAGGATGCGCAGGCCATAGGTCAGGGCGGCGGCGACCCAGGTGCCGGCGCAGATGGGACAGGACAGGAGTTCACCCAGGGCGCGCTGCGCGCCGTGGCCCTCTGGCTCGACCGTGTCACCCGCGCCGCTGGAGTCGGGCACGGTCTCGGTGAACGGTTCACGCAGGGGCGCGGCGACGTGGTCGTAGGCGATGAGGCGGCCGCCACGGAAGACGGCCAGGCCGAGCAGGACAAGGTCGAACGGGGTGAGGGGCGGCTGGTCCTGACGGCGCTGCTCGCGGCTGGCGAACAGGCCGAAGATAGTTAGAAATGTCCCCAACAGGGTCAGATAGGTGGCGTGGCGCTCTGGCTCGGTATGTTGCTGAGCAGACATGGTTCAGTACCTCTCGCTGGAATAGATAAACCGTGAACAGGGGGCGCCCTAGCCCGGCGGGCCGAAGCGCCCCACTCCCCGGCGTCTCTATCGCAAGTCGTATGCCAGCCCAGCGGGTGGCGCCGCTAGGCCTCCGTTTGATGGCGGCGCTGAATCAACAGGGCCAGCAGCACGATGAGGATGACTTCGACCGCGCGGGTCACGAGGTCGAGGGGGCGGATGGCGTGGAAGGCTTGCGCGCTAGGCCCCAGGAAGGGCAGCCCCGTGGTGCGCGTGGCGATGTAGAGCGCGACGGTCAGGACCAGGCCCAGGATGCCCGAGGCGTAGAAGCCCAGCCCATTCGGCTCCAGGGAGGGCTGGCGCGCACCGGTATTGTCATACTGCCAGGGGACGAACAGCAGGATGAACATGTAGAACGCCTCGAAGCCGGCGATCAGGAAGAACAACGCGCCGTACATCCACCACTCGTTCATCTGCTCCGTCGCCGTCAGCACGTTGAGGAGCGAGGCGACGAGGGACAGGATGGCGACCCAGGGGCGCAGGCCGAGCGAGCCTGGCCTTGTCAACGGTTTCGACTGCATACACATTCCTCACTTTATCATAGACTAGGGTTCACTCCCTAAATTATAGTCCACCGGGGGCACAAGGGGCCTACTCGCGGTTGGCACGCGGCGTGCAGCCTGGGATTATACAGCCGACACGGCCCAGACTATAATGAGGTTATCCCGGACAGCCGCAGTCGTGACCTTCGATACAACCTTCTGTACCACGAGGAGATCAGAGCATGAGCGAACACAAGCAGCCTAACTCGTCATCGGAGCGCCCAGGCGAGGGCACGCCGGGCGAGGCGGATCAGGCCGGCGGCGCGCCGCTGGGCGACACCACGGCGACGCAAAAGAGCGGTACCCGCGAGGAGACCATCGCGGAGCTAAAGGCGGAATTCCCTTCCTTCCAACCGGCGGAGTTCTCGCGGGACGTGGAGGACAACGACGAGGAGTGGCAACGCACGGGCGGCACGCCGAAAGAGTAACAGCCCGCGAGCTGACCGGAGGAGTCAGCCTGACCCCTCCGGTCGGCTTGCCACGCCTCATATTTGAAGTATCATTTCGACGTGTCTCTCCCACTGTAAAGGCAACGCATGGAACTCTCACTCGTGTCCTGGAACGTGAACGGCATTCGAGCCGCCGAGAAGAAGGGCTTCATCGACTGGCTGGCCCAGTCGGGCGCGGACATCATCGCCGTGCAGGAGACCAAGGCCCGCCCGGAGCAACTGTCGCCCGCCCTCCTGACGCCGGCCGGCTACACCGCGCACTGGTGCTGCGCGGAGAAGGCCGGCTACAGCGGCGTCGCTACCTATTCCCGCCTGACGCCCGTCAGCGTCCAGACGGGTCTGGGCGACCCGCGCTTCGACCACGAAGGCCGGACCCTGGTCACCGACTACGGCGACTTTGTCCTGTTCAACATCTACTTTCCCAACGGCGGGCGCGGTCCCGAGTGGGTGGCGCACAAGATCGCCTTCTACCGCCGCTTCCTCGAAGTCGTCGGCCAGACCATGGCGCAGGGCCGCCACGTGGTCGTGACGGGCGATGTCAATACGGCCTACGCCGAGATTGACCTGGCCCGGCCCAAGGAGAACGCCAAGACGTCGGGCTTTCTGCCCGAAGAGCGCGCCGCGCTAGGGGAGTTCTTCAGCGCCGGCCTGATTGACACCTTCCGCCACGTGCGCCCCAGCGAGATCAAGTACTCGTGGTGGGACATGCGCACGGGGGCGCGGCCCCGCAACATCGGCTGGCGGCTGGACTACTTCTTTGTCTCGCCCACGCTCCGCGACGCCATTGTGGACGCCGACATCCACGCCGACGTGATCGGCTCCGACCACTGCCCCGTCAGCCTCAAGCTCAAGTGGTGACCTCGCGCCGCTCACCCAGGGATGGCACAGGCGGGCCAGAAATTGGCCCGCCTGCCCCTAGAACTCCTACCCCCCCTGCCTGTATAATCGAGAACAACTTCACCTGTATTTCACAGCGGTGAAACTAGAGCCGAGTCACCCGACCCTGGAGCCATCGTTCGCTCCAGGCCGGAGTTGGTGGGGGCACTGTATGCCTGACCACGCGGACATCGCCTGTCGCCTGTTGCGCTTTGAGCAGCCACTCAAAGCCTACGAGAAACTCCACGTCGGTGAGCCGGCCGAGTTGTGGCGCGCTCTCAACGAGTGCAAGCCACTGGTCGCTGCGCTCAGCCAGGCCGCTGATACCAGCCGTTCCTCTTTCCCCACCCTGACGCCAGTAGACGGAGTCGAAATCTAGACCCTCAAGGTTGCCGCGACCTTGGGGGTCTCAGGCTGCACCATTAGCACGAGGGAGGCGAGTGGATGAGTCAGAATGAGACGACGAACGGATCCGATGTCTCGCGCCGCGATTTCCTGAAGCAGGGCATCGCGGGCTTCGTCGCCCTGGGTTCGATTGGGTTGGGCACGAGCAATCTGCTCAACCGGGCGGCCGCGCCCGAGTTGCCGTTGTCGGCGGGCGTCGTCTCGCCCGACCCGGCGCTGTGCATCGGCTGTCTGACCTGCGAGGTCATTTGCTCCCAGGTCCACCGCGAGCACGGCCTGTCCGACGTGCCGCGTATCCGCATCTTCAACGATGGGCGGGTCGAACTCAACCCGGAACTGGTCAAGGTCTACGGGGATCGCGGCCACTTCCACCAGAGTCCATGCCTGATGTGCCCCGAGGCGGAGTGCCTGCGCGTCTGCCCGGCTAATGCCCTGGTGGTCGAGCCGACGACGGGCGCGCGCTTCATCAACGAGAGCGCCTGCATTGCCTGCGGGCGGTGCGCTAATGCCTGCCCCTTCCCCGTCCAGGTTGAGACCAAGGCCACCAACCAGACGGCCTTTGGGCAGCACTCGCGCATCACCTACGACCCCAAGAAGAATGTCTACACCAAGTGCGACCTGTGCCACTGGCGGCCCGAAGGCCCGGCCTGCGTCGAGCGCTGCCCGGTCAACGTCCGCATCCGCCAGGGCATCATCAAGTCCGACCACCTGTGCCTGGACCTGCCCAAGGCGTCGCGTGAGCACTGGGACCAGCAGAGTGTGGCGGATCGGAAGCAGAACGCCTAGGTGCTATCAGCTAGAGGAGGACCCCCTTGAAGCGTCTTGGTAAACTGGGCATCGCCCTTGTTGTGGGCAGTTGGATGACCATCGGCGTGGTGGCGGCGCAAACCCTGGCCCAGCGGAACTGGGTCCCGGAGAGCGCCCTGTTCAACGACGCCCTGACCTTTGCCCGCGTGTCTCCCTTCATCGCCGCGATCGGCATCCTGATTGGCCTCTGGCAGGCGCGCAAGGCTGCCCTCGGCGGGGGCGACCGCATCATCGGCCAGAGCGTGGTACGCCACGACCGAGGCACGACCATCGCCCACTGGGTCAATGCCGCCGGCTCGATCCTGAGCCTGGCGACAGGCGCTATTATCCTGGGCTGGGTGCACTGGCCGCTCGAACTCCGCATGGTGTTCCTGCTGCACTTTGTCGGCGCCAGCCTGAAGATCTTCGCCGTCCCCAACCACCTGACGCGCCACGGCGTGGCGGGCGGCTTCGGCCTCATTCCCCGCAGTTGGGCGGCCCTGCGCGACACGCTGACCGAGTTGTTCGAGTACGCGGGCGTCTTCGGCCGAGGTCGCGCCGCGTTTGGCATCCCCTGGCCCAAGGGCTTCCGCCAGCCCATCGCCCGCTATCTGCGCGGGCTGGGCCTCAAGAAGCCGGAGGGCGGCAAGTACCTGGCCGCCGAGCAGACCCTGTCCTATCCGGTGTGGGGCATCCTGACCGTGGTCGTCGTGGTCACGGGCCTGATCAAGACACTGCGCTACGTGTATCCCATGTCCAGCGCGTTGATTGGCGTGACGACAATGGTCCACGACCTGGCGGCCATCGGCATCGCGGTGATGCTGCTGGTCCACCTGGCGCCGCTGCTGCTGGTGCCGGGCAACTGGCCGCTGCTCAAGTCCATGGTGACCACCCGCGTCCCTGTTCAGTATGTGAAGGACCATCACCCCGCCTGGTATCAGCAATTGCTGCGCAAGCCCGTCGTGTCCGAGCCGGTCGCCCCGGCGGCCCCACGCACGGAGGCCCTGGCGAGCCTGAAGGGCGGGGACTAGCGAGCCATGCGAGACCTGACAGGTTTCGAAAACCTGTCAGGTCTGCCTGAACCCTAACTTGTCCATGCTGGCCGCTGGCGACCACCGCCCGGCCTGGAACACTCTCACAAGGAGGAATCGCTCATGACTGAGGAGCAAGCACCCGAGGAGCGAACGGAAGCCAACGCGACGCCAAGCGCAGAGACGGACGATGATGAAGGCCAGCCCATGAACGTGTCGCGGCGCGACTTCCTGCTCGGCGCCGGCACCGGTCTCGTGGTCACGGCCGCGGGCGCCGGCGGCCTGTTCGCCCTGCGCCGCCCGACCCCGGT
>CAZFUK010000412.1:0-1351 GCA_964522005.1 uncultured Anaerolineales bacterium
ATGAGGGTATAGCGGTTGCTGTCGCGGATCTGGCCGGGGCCGGGCCGCTCGCCTGGCTCAACCAGTTCATCCCCCGTGGAGAGGACCGCGACGACCGGGGCAGGAATGACGCTGACGCGCCCTCGGCCTACCGTCGCCAGGACGCCCACTTCCGCCGGGCCGAGCGTTTGCCCGGCCCGCAGCACCAGGTCGCCCCGGCCAATGTCCTGCCCAATGGGTCGGATCGCCTCACCGGCGCGAACCGTCGGTTGGTGGATGACCACGTGGCCGTCGCGCTCCTCGGTGCGCTCGACCATCACCACGGCGTCGGCCCCGTCTGGGACGGGCGCACCGGTCGTGATACGGGCGGCGGTGCCCGGCAGCACGCGCAGGTCGCCCATCTGTCCGGCGGTCTGCTCGCCAATCAGACGACGCTCCAGTTGCGTGTCGGAGGCGACCACGGCGTAGCCGTCCACAGAGGAGGCGCGAAACGGCGGCATGTCCTCCTCGGCGCGCACGTCCTCGGCCAGCACGCGGCCCTGGGCCTCGAACAACCCGACGTCAACGGGGGCCAACGGGGGCGCGTGGCTCAGGACGATGGCGAGGGCTTGGTCTACGGTGATCATCGGCCACTTGGACTCGGGCACGGCTGGCTCCTGTGATGCCTGAACTGCTCACCTACCACCATTATAACAGAGAAACAGGGACCGTTATGCTAAGATAGCACAACGCTGCGTAAAAAAATCACCCCTATGGGGCAAAGATCGTGTTAAACCGCTGCTGGACCAACTCCTCCAGCCCGGCCGCGAACCGGCGGTACTTCGCCACGTAGGCGCGGCCGGCCTCGGTCAACTGCGCGCCGCCGCCACCCGACCCGCCTACCGTCGTCTCGACGAGTTGGACGCCCAGCCGCTCCTCACACTCGTGGAGCTTGGCCCAGGCCTGCCGATAGCCGATGTTCATGCGTTCGGCGGCGCTGGAAATCGAACCTGTCTCCGCCACGGCTTCCAGCAACTCGACGCGCCAGGCGCTCAGGGCTACCTCGCCCCCCACTTCAATCCATAGGTTGAGTCGAGGCTGCATGGCAACTCCTTACGCCTTATTATACTCTATCAATGAGTAGAACGCAAGGGGCGACGCCAGACCCCCCTCTCCTCCCCCCACCTGCGGGGGGATGGGGGGGAAGGTCTGTAATCTTGTCAGCCCGCCCGCTTTCTCCTATACTTGCCCCATGCGCGTTTTGTCCTTCTGGCCCTTGCTCGTCAGCCTGGCCCTTGTGCTCGCGGGCTGCCAGATGCTCGCGCCTGCCCCGATTCCCGCCCTCCCCGACCAGCCGCCGCTCCGCTCTGGCCCGGTCGCCACGTCGCCGGGT
>CAZFUK010000412.1:1361-5123 GCA_964522005.1 uncultured Anaerolineales bacterium
ACCCTCCCCCCCTCCTCCCTCACCCCCCACCCCTCTCCCCCTGGGAGAGGGGGGGAAGGACAATTCCTTCTCCCACAGGGTAAGGGTGAAGGTCCTGAGAGCGATACGTTGCGGGTGGCGCTGGCGCGCGAGCCGCTGAGCCTGGACCCCGGCGACCTGGCCGACCCGACCAGCCTCATTATTTTACGTCAAGTATTCGATACGCTGACCCAGTTCAAGTCGGGGAGCGCCGAGATTCAGCCGGGCGTGGCGACGGCCTGGGAGGCCAACGCCGACGCGACGGAGTGGACGTTCACCCTGCGGTCGGGGGTCAAGTTCCACGATGGGACGGAGTTGACGGCGGAGGCCGTCAAGTTCAACGTGGACCGCTGGCTGGACCCCGCCTTCAAGGCCGGCCGCCGGGCCGAGGGCAAACAGTTCCAGGTCTGGTCGGACGTGTTCGGCGGCTACCTGGGCGCGGGCAGCCTGGTGACGGGGGTGGAAGTCGTCGCGCCGGATCGGGTGCGGTTCAAGCTGAGCCGACCGGCCGCCTATCTGCCCGCCTACCTGGCCCTGCCGGCCTTCGGTCTCAGCAGCCCGCCCGCCGTCGAGCGGCTCGGCGGCCGTTACGGCACGCCCTATGAAGGGGTGATGGGCAGCGGGCCGTATCGGCTGGTGAGTTGGTCAGGCGAGGCGGTGCAGCTTGAACGCTTTAGTGACTACTGGGGCGAGAAAGCCGTCACCCCGCGCCTCGTCTTCCGCATCCTGGGCGAGCCGGACGCCCAACTGGCCGCCCTGGCCGCCGGCCAGGTGGACCTGGCCTTCAACCTCGCCCGCCCGGACGCGCCGCCGGGTACGAGCCTGGTGGCGCAGCCCCAACTCGCCGTGGCCTACCTGTCCATCAACGGCCGCTACCGCCCCCTGGACGATCAGCGCGTCCGCCAGGCGCTCCAGGCGGCGCTGGACCCGGCCGCCGTGGCGAAGCGAGCCTTCAACGGCGCCAGCACGCCCGCCGACCAGTTTGTGCCGCCGGGCCTGTGGGGCCGCCTGCCCCCACCCGCCTCTGCCTCGACGCCTGGGGGCGGAGGTGAGGGTCTTCCCCAGCGCCTCCTGGCCGAGGCCGGCTTTCCCAAGGGGCTATCCGAGGTGGCCGGGCCGGACGGCATCGCCCGCCCCCTCGAACTGTGGTACAGCCAGCCGCCGCGCGGGGCGAGCTTCAAGGGGCTGGCGGAGGCGGTGGCCGAGCAACTGGCGGCGGTGGGGGTCAAGGTCACCCTGCGCGAGGACGAGTGGGCCTCGTTCCTGGCCGAGCGCCGCCAGGGGCGCTTCCCGCTGTACCTCCTGATGCATCCGCTGCCCTCCGCTCGCGTGGAAGCGGTGGGCGACCCCCACGTCTTTCTCAGCGGCCTGTTTGGCCCGCTGACGGCCACCGACACGGGCTACACCAACACCGAGGTAGGTCAACGCCTGCGCGAGGCCGAGAGCCAGGCGGACCCCGCTCGCCGCGCGGAGTTGTACCGCGCCGTCGGCAGTCAGCTTGCCCTGGACGCGCCGCGCATCCCGCTGGTCTACCCCTTCGGCTTGGCCGCCATGCGCGACGGGTGGACGGGCTTCGTGCCCTCCCCCGTGGACGCGCCGAGCCTGAGCGGGGTGAAGCGGGGGAACTAGGGCCTGTCACGCGGCCTGGCAGGGTGATTGTAAAATCCACCCAGATAGTCTCTTGTGGTTACGCTCCGAAATGGCGATAATTAGACAAGACTATGGAGGAAAGGGAAGTTCATGCAAGGCAGCAGGACCGAAGGGGCCGAGCTACGTCGGCTGCGCACCGAGTTGGATCGGCTGTTTAATCAAGTCACGCGGCAAGGCTCATGGCCGACCCTCTACGGCCAGAGCATCTTTCACCCGCCCACCGACGTCTATGAGACGGAGGATAGCCTGTGGGTGAAGGTGGAAGTCGCTGGCATGAACATTGATAACTTCCGCATAGCCCTGGTTGACGGGACGCTGATCGTGGCGGGCGTACGCCGCGATACCGCCCCCAAACGCGGCTATCATCAGATGGAGATTGGCTGGGGGCCTTTCCAAACGGAAGTCGCCGTCAATTTTCCCGTGCAGGCCGAGGACATCGAAGCGGAGTACGCGGACGGCTTCCTGACGATACGCATCCCGAGAGCGCGTCGCCGTCATATCCCCATTCAAGAACGCGACGAGGAGTAAGCGGTGAATACCGAAGACATGGCCCCTTTTTTCAAGCGTGGTGAGAACCAACCCCGTTCAGAGCACGACGAGGAGCACGACGCGACGCCCCAGATTCCCTCTGAATTACCCATACTGCCGTTGCGCAATACGGTTGTCTTTCCGTTTCCGGTGCTGACGCCGCTGGCCGTCGAGCAGCCGCGCTCGGTGCGGCTGGTGGACGAGGTCGCGCTGGGCGACCGCATCATCGGCCTGGTTTCGATGCACGACCCGTCGGTCCAGGAGCCGGGTCCCGACGAGGTGTTTAAGGTGGGCACGGCGGCCATCATCCACCGCCTGTTCAAGTCGCCCGACGGCTCCATCCGCCTGTTCATCCAGGGTCTGGAGCGCATCCGCATTGAGGAGTGGACGGCGACCGAGCCGTACCTCAAGGCACGGGTGAGCATCGCGCGCGAGGCGGTCGAGACGACGGTCGAGTTGCAGGCGCTCATGCGCTCCACGACCGACCTGTTCAAGCGGCTGGTCGAACTGGTGCCGAACCTGCCCGACGAACTCAGCCAGGCGGCGTCGAACATCGAAGACCCGCTCAACCTGGTCTACCTCATCGCCAGCTCGCTGCGCATGGAGGTGCCCGACGCCCAGGAAGTGCTGGAACTGGACGACGTGGGCGACAAGTTCCGCAAGCTGATGACCATCCTCAACCGCGAGTTGGAGGTGCTGGAACTGGGGCGCAAGATTCAAACCGAAGCCCAGTCCGAGATGAACAAGCTCCAGCGCGAGTACTACCTGCGCGAGCAGCTTAAAGCCATCCAGCGCGAGTTGGGCGAGGGCAGCGAGCAGGAGCGCGAGGTCGAGGAGTACCGCACCAAGATCGAGACGGTGGGGCTGTCGGACGAGGCCAAGCGCGAGGCGATGCGCGAGTTGGACCGGCTGCGCGCGCTACCGGCGGCGGCGGCCGAGTACTCGGTCATCAAGAACTACCTGGATTGGCTGGTCGGGCTGCCGTGGAACACGTTCACCCAGGACAACCTGGACATCAAGCGCGCCCGCGAGATTCTGGACGAGGACCACTACGACATCAAGGAGGTCAAGGACCGCATCCTGGAGTTCCTGGCCGTCCGCAAGCTGTATGAGGAGCGCGTCAAGCAGACGCGGCAGCCGTCCGAGGCCGAGCGCGCCGCCGAGGTGGCCGAAGGCCCCACGGCGGAGGAGCCGGGCGAGGGCGACACGGCCGACCCGGACTCGCCGGCCTATCGGGGCGCCATTCTGTGCTTCGTCGGCCCGCCGGGGGTCGGCAAGACCACGCTGGGCAAGTCCATCGCCCGCGCGCTGGGCCGCAAGTTCGTCCGCATGTCGCTGGGCGGCGTGCGCGACGAGGCCGAGATTCGCGGCCACCGCCGCACTTACGTCGGCGCCATGCCGGGCCGCATCATCCAGAGCATCCGCCGCGCCGGCTCGCGCAACCCCGTCTTTATGCTGGACGAGGTGGACAAGCTGGGCGCGGACTGGCGGGGCGACCCGTCGTCGGCGCTGCTGGAAGTCCTCGACCCGGCCCAGAATAACACCTTCCGCGACCACTACCTGGAC
>CAZFUK010000413.1:0-5116 GCA_964522005.1 uncultured Anaerolineales bacterium
CGAACGCGGAGCCGTCGCCCAGGACATTGGGGTCGGGGGCCCAGACCGGGAAGCCCGCTATCTTCTCGGCATCGGCCAGGTTAGGGCTGAGGCGGGGCCGCACCATGCGGGTCTCCGGCGTCGCCCCCGGGATGCCCAGGCTGCCGGCTGACCCGGTCGCCAGTTGACCCGGCGGGGACATCGGCGTAATGTTGGCCGGTGCCGGCGACGGCGCCACGGCCGGCGGGGTCTGGGCGGCAGGGGTCGAACAGGCGGCGCCGAGCACGGCAACCAGACACAGACATAGGATAAGACGAAGACGAACGCTCACGGTATACCACTCCCCAGCCCAAGGACGGCCCGGTTGGCATCGCGCACCCAGCCCAGCCGCCGCTCGGACAATAGACTCCAATTGTAGTAGAAAAGACCCCGCGCCCCGGCCCGCGCCGCCACCAGGGCGCGGCCGGTCAAGGCGCTGGACGTGGCGGTCTGGGTGTGTCCGGCGTTGAGGGCGACACTGAAGGGCAGGCCGTCGGCCAGCAAGCGCAGCGCCCGCAGTTCAGCCTCCACATCGGCCGCGTCCGGATAGTACCCCAGGACCATTGCGCCATCGGACGCATCGCGGAGCCCGGCCAGGCTCACCCCGAGCATCCACGAGCGCGCCAGGGGCCGCACGCCTGTGTTCGGAATCACCTCGACCCGCGCGCCGTAACGGTTGGCCGCCTGGCTCAGCTCACTCAACAACGACATCACCGTGGCAACCCGCACATCGGCATAGGCCTGGAGGCTGGGATGCTCGACCAGGAGGGCGCTCACGTCATCCCAGCGCAGCGTGGGCGCCCCGCTGCCCTCTTCGTCCAACAGCCCATCCAGCAGCCGCCGCGCCTCCGCCTGGACCTGGCCCACGTCCACCTGGGCCGCCTCGGCGCGTTCCACACACGCCGGGCAGAAGCACAGCGACAGCAGCCACTGCGCCCACGGGTTGATGGGCAACAGGGTAATCTCGTGGTGGCCGCCATGCAGGGCCGGCATAAAGCTCGCGCTCTCCAGGAGGAGCGTGTGCGGCTGGAACTGGGCGCACACATCGCGCACCAGGCCGACCGCGTAGGCGCGCACGCGCTCGAAGGCCGGACACAGGGCGTAGCTGTAGCGGTCCCCCATCAGGTTCTGCTGGCAGAGGTCCGGGTGGGCCTGCCCCAGGGACGAGGAGTGCAACACCACCAGCCAGATGTTCATCTGCATCTGAAGCTGCTCGCACGCCAGGCGCACCTGGTCCAGGCCCCCATCTTCGGCAGTCGCCTGGTCTACCAGCGGCCACGGGCCTTCCGGGGCGTACAGCGCCAGGTTGGGGTGGAACGAGATCATCGCGTTGGGCCGTTGCGAGATCAGCGAGTGGGGGAGGCGCGGCGTGAGGAAGGTGCCGCTGTGATAGCTCCCGGCCACCGCGATGGCGTCGCACAGATAGTGGTCGCGCATCAGGGCGAGGGTCGAATGGACCGGCTCGTGTAGCAGGTGCCACGGATAGGTGAAGAAGCCGCGCACAGGTGGGCTGGATGAGGCCATGACTCCTCGCAATTAGGTGTCTGTCTTGGACCGTTGTATTATACTGACCCTGGCACATCGGCTCCAAATAGGAGTATACTCCTACCATGCAACGCGTGATCATTGACACGGACCCTGGCATTGACGACGCCGTCGCGCTCCTCCTGGCCCTGCGCTCGCCTGAACTCCACGTCGAGGCCGTCACCACGGTCTTTGGCAACCACGACGTCGCCACGACGACCGACAACGCCCTCGCGCTGCTGGCCCTGGCGGGCCGCCCGGACATTCCGGTCGCGGCGGGCGCGGCCGGCCCGCTCCACCGCCCGTTCCTGGGTCACCGCGAGGAGGTGCATGGCGCGCGCGGCCTGGGAGGCGCCCCCCTGCCGCCGCCCCGCTCCACCCCGCTTGCCCAGCCCGCCCACGAACTCATCATTGACCTGGCCCGCGCCCAGCTGGGCGAGATCACCCTGGTCGCCATCGCCCCGCTCACCAACCTGGCGCTCGCGCTCCAGGCCGAGCCGCGCCTGCCCCAGTGGGTCGCCCGCGTCGTCCTCATGGGGGGGGCGTACACCTGCCCCGGCAACATCACGCCCTGGGCCGAAGCTAACGTCTACCACGACCCCGAGGCCGCGGCGCTGGTCTTCGCCGCGCCCTGGCCGGTCCACGCCCTGGGTCTGGACGTGACGCTCCAGGCCACCCTCGACGAGGCCGACATCGCCCGCTTCGCCACGCGGGGCACGCCGGTCGCGGGCTTCGTGGCGGCGGCGCTGCCCTTCTACCACCAGTTCTACCGCACGCGCAAGGGACGGGCAGCCGTGCCAATGCACGATCCGGCCGCAATCGCGTATACTTTGGACCGGGGCCTGTTTCAGACCCGCCCGGCCGCTGTGACGGTGGACCAGAGTGACGGGCCAACGCGCGGCCAGGTCCAGACGCGGCTCGACGTCGCGTCTGACGCGACGAACCTGCACATAGTAACGCACATCGCCCTGTCTAAGTTTCGGGCGCTGCTGGCCGAACGGGTTCAATAGTCTGCTGTGGGGGACATATGCTCGCCATTGTTGATTATGGGGTCTCCAACCTCCGCTCCGTCCACAAAGCCTTCGAGCACGTCGGCGCGCCGGCGGTCGTGACCGGCGACCCTGACGTCATCGCCGCCGCCGACGCGGTCGTCTTTCCGGGCCAGGGCGCCTTTGGCGACGCCATGCGCCATCTGCGCCGGCACGGCCTGGTTCGGCCCCTCCAGGACGCCGTGGCCGTCGGCAAGCCGTTCTTTGGCATCTGCCTCGGCCTGCAACTCCTGTTTGAGGAGAGCGACGAAATGGGGCAGCACACCGGCCTGGGCATCCTGCCGGGCCGCGTCGAGCGGCTGCGCACCCAGTTCAAGATCCCCCACATCGGCTGGAACCAGGTCCACCCCACGCGCCCCCACCCCCTCCTGGAGGGCGTCCCGCCGGGCGCGTATGCCTACTTCGACCACTCCTACGTCGTCCGCCCGCTCGATCCGGGCGACACGCTGGCGACGACCGACTACGGCGAGGACTTTGTCTCGGCCGTGGCGCTCGGCAACGTGATGGCCGTCCAGTTCCACCCGGAAAAGAGCCAGGGGGTCGGCCTGCGCATCGTCCGCAACTTCGTCGCCCTGGCGGGGCAACTGCCCGCCGCCCCGGCGGCCCAGCCCCTGGAGGCCCAGCGTGCCTGACCCCTGGCGTGTCCTATCCAGCCAAACCGTCTACGACCGCCGACCCTGGTTGACGCTTCACGAAGACCATGTCCGCCTGCCCAACGGCACGGACATCCCGAACTTCATTCGCTTCGATGAGCCGGACGTGGCGATGGTCCTGGCCGTGACGGTGGACGGCCAGGTTCCCCTGGTGACGCAGTACCGCCACGGCATCGGCCAGACCCTGCTCGACCTGCCGGCCGGCTACGTGGACGAGGCCGAGGACCACGGGCCGGCGGCGCGGCGCGAGTTGGCCGAGGAGACAGGCTACGCGGGCGGCGAGTGGACGCACCTGGGCAGCCTGTGGCGCAACAGTTCTCGAGGCCGCCACCGCCTGCACGTCTACCTGGCCCAGGGCGTCGAGCCGACCGCCGAGCGCCACCTGGACGGCACGGAAGACCTGGAGGTGCATCTCGTGCCCCTGGGCCGTCTGGCGGACCTGGTGTTAAGTGGGGCGATTGGGGGCATGAGTTCGGCCCTCGCCGCCCTGCTTGGCCTGACCTATATGCGAGAACACGGTAAACCGGCATGATCATCTACCCTGCCATTGACCTGCGCCAGGGCAAGGCCGTGCGGCTGCGCCAGGGCGACCCCGACCAGGCCACCGTCTTCGACGCCAACCCCCTCAAAGCCGCCCAACGCTGGGCCGACGAGGGCGCGGCGTGGCTGCACATCGTCAACCTGGACGGCGCGTTCGGCGAGAAGTCGCCTAACTTCAGGGTTGTGGCCCGCATCCTGGACAACGTGGACATCCCGGTCCAGTTTGGCGGCGGCCTGCGCGACCTCGAAGCGGTCGAAGACGCCTTCGACCTGGGGGTGGCCCGCATCATCCTGGGTACGGCTGCCGTCCAGAACCCCGACCTGCTCAAGCTGGTCCTCGAAAAGTACGGGCCGGAGAGCGTTGTCGTGGGGCTGGACGCGCGCGAGGGGCAGGTCGCCATCAAGGGCTGGCAGCAGACCACAGGCGCCTCGGCGGCTGATCTGGGCAAGCGGCTGCATCGGCTCGGCGCGGCGCTGGCCCTCTACACCGACATTGGCCGCGACGGGATGCTGACCGGCGTAGACGCCGAAGGGACCGCCGCGCTGGCCGAAGCGACGGGCTTGCAGGTCATCGCGTCGGGCGGCGTCGCCGGCCTGGACGACATCCGCCGCCTGCTGGCCGTTGCCGACCGGGGCGTCGAGGGCGTGGTCATCGGCCAGGCGCTCTACACCGGCGCGGTCAAGCTGGCGGAAGCGATTGCGTTAACGGAGGCTTAATGCTCGCCAAACGACTCATCCCCTGCCTCGACGTGCATCGCGGGCGGGTGGTGAAAGGCATCAACTTTGTCAACCTGCGCGACGCGGGCGACCCGGTCGAGCAGGCCGCCGTCTACGACGCCGAGGGCGCCGACGAACTCGTGTTCCTGGACATCACGGCGTCCCACGAGGCCCGCGACACGGTGTTAAACGTTGTGCGCGGCGTGGCCGAGACCGTCTTCATCCCATTCACCGTGGGCGGGGGCATTCGAGCGGTCGAAGACATGCGGGCGCTCCTCCAGGCGGGCGCGGACAAGGTCTCCATCAACACGGCGGCGGTCGAGACTCCTGACCTGATTGACGCCGGGGCGGAACGCTTCGGCGCGCAGGCCATTGTCGTGGCGGTGGATGCCCGGCGGCGGGCTGGCGGCGGCTGGGAAGTGGTGACGCATGGCGGTCGGCGGTCGCGCGGCCTGGACGCCGTCGAGTGGGCGGCCGAGGTGGCGCGGCGGGGGGCGGGCGAAATTCTGCTCACCAGCATGGACTGTGACGGCACCCAGAACGGCTACGACATCCCGCTGACGCGCGCCGTGGCCGACGCCGTGCCCATCCCAGTCATCGCTTCGGGCGGCGCGG
>CAZFUK010000414.1:0-5100 GCA_964522005.1 uncultured Anaerolineales bacterium
TCATTGGTTCGACGGTGCGAGGCGGCGGCCTTGTCAACGATCCCACCAAGCTGGCCGAGCCGGTGCGGAGTCACGCCGGCCGGTAGCCGCCGTAGACGGCGTGGCCGGCGCGGAGCCAGAAGACGTCCACGCCGCTGTAGCCGATCTCGGTCAGCCAGCGCAGCTGGTCGGGCAGGGCTGAAGGGGTGTCCATCGGGTCGGGGGTGTGGTACAGGTTCCACTGGGTGCGGACGAACTCCTCATAGGCGCCCATATCGCCCGTCAACTCCACCGACTGCCGCCGGGTCTCGGCGTCCCAGGCGGCGGCGTAGGCGCGGCGGGCGGCCTCGCTCGTCGGCGCGACCAGGTCGGCTAGCAGCAGCGCGCCGCCGGGGGCCAGGGCGGCGTACAGGTCGGCAAACAGGGCCTGCTTGCCCGCGTCGTCCAGGTGGTGTACCACCAGGCTGCTCAGGACGACCCTCACGTCCGATAGACCAGCCCGCCAGTCCTGGTCCTCCAGGCGGAACGGCCGCAGCTCGACACGGTCCGTGTAGGGCGCGAGGGTCTGGCGGGCCGCGTCGAGCATGGCGGGCGAGCCGTCCAGCCCCAGGACGCGGGCCTGGGGGAAGCGGGCCAGCAGCGCCGCGCTGAGCCAGCCCGCCCCGAAGCCCAGCTCCACCGCCAGGAACGACTCGTCGGCCTCGGCGGGGATCAGATCGAGCAGCGTCGCCGCCATCTCATCCCGACGCGGGGTGTAGACTCGTCCCCGCTCGATAAACAGCCGCGAGTCGGCTTCGCCCCAGGCTGGTCCTGTGTCGGTCATAGCGTCTCATCTCCCACGGTGGTACCCGCTAGCGCGCCGGCGCCGGAATGCGGTCCGCCTTGAGGTAGGGCCTCAGCACCTCGGGGATGACCACCGAGCCGTCGGCCTGCTGCCCGTTCTCCACAATGGCGATGACCGTGCGCGGCATGCCCAGGCCCGACCCGTTGAGGGTATGGACGAACTCGGGGCGGGCGCGCGGCTCGCGGCGGAAGCGGATGTTGGCGCGGCGGGCCTGGTAGTCCTCGACGTTCGAGCACGAGCTAACTTCGAGCCACTCGCCCTGGCCCGGCGCCCAGACCTCGATGTCGTAGGTCTTGGTAGCGGCGAAGCCCAGGTCGCCCGTCGCCAGCAGCTTGACCCGGTAGGCCAGGCCGAGGCGGCGGCACGTCTCCTCGGCGTCGGCGGTCAGCCGCTCCAGCTCGTCGTAGCTCGTTTCAGGCGCCACGAACTTGTACATCTCGACCTTGTCGAACTGGTGGCCGCGCTTGATGCCGCGCACGTCGCGCCCGGCCGCCATCTTCTCGCGGCGGAAGCAGGGCGTGTAGGCGCACCAGTGGATGGGCAGTTGGGCCAGGTCCAGAATCTCGCCACTGGGGATGTTGGTCAGCGGCACCTCGGCCGTCGGGACCAGCCAGAAGTCCTCCTCGGCGTCGTGGTACAGGTTGTCGCGGAACTTGGGCAACTGGCCCGCGCCCCACATACACGCCTCGCGCACCATAAACGGGGTGTACATCTCGGTGTAGCCCTGCTCGGCGTGGAGGTCCAGGCACCACTGGATGAGCGCGCGCTGGAGCCGCGCCCCCCAGCCTTTAAGCACATAGAAGCGCGAGCCTGAGAGCTTGACGCCCGCTTCAAAGTCAATCATCCCCAGCGACTGCATCAGGTCCCAGTGGGGCTGGGCCGCGAAGTCGAACCGCTTCGGCTCGCCCACCTGGCGCACCACCACGTTGTGGCTCTCGTCGCCCGGCGGCACGTCGGGCGCGGGCACGTTGGGTATCTCCAGCAGCAGGCCGTCGCGCTCCCGCTCCACCGCCTCGACCCTCGGCTCCAGCGCCTTGATCTGGTCGCCCAGGGCACGCATCTTCTCAATGTGGGCCGGCCGCTGGTCGGGCGGGAGCTTGCCCGTCTCCCGCGACCCCCGGTTCAGCTCGGCCTTGAGACCCTCAATGTCCTGCAACAGGGTCCGCCGCTGTTCGTCCAGGGCCAGGACCCGGTCCACCCGGCCGGCGTCGTCCTCGCGCTTGCGCAGCGCGTCGCGTACCTCGTCGGGCCGTTCACGCAACCGATTGATGTCCAGCATACTACCTCCTTAACAAAAAGGCGCGCCCCGTCCTGGTCAGGACGAGCCGCGCTCGTGGTGCCACCTGAGTTTGCCGGGCGTGTCGCGCTGGGCGACCGTCCGACCTCTCGCGGCCTGCTAGCAGGGGCCAGCCGTCACCTCTTAGGCAGTCTGGGCGCCCAGACCGGTTGCGAGGGCCGCTCGGGAGGGGAACGCCAGGGGCCGACCACCGCCTCGCACCACCCGGCGGCTCGCTGGGGGTTCGGCTGACCCGCGCTTGTCTCCGTCACCGCGTTCACTCTATGCCCTGTTAGTATACCACACTCGGCGCGGCGCGTCAAAGGCCGGCTGGATGAGGGCCTATCCATCAATCGGCTGGCCCGGGCTGATAGAGGGGCGCATTGTTGGCGATCGCCGGCAGGAAGAGGTGGGTCTCGACCGTAGGCGTACGGGTGGGTGGCCCAGTCGTGGCTGAGGCGGTCGGGGTCGTGGTGGCGGCCGCCATCGCCGTGCTGGAGGGTGAGGCGGTCGGCGTCGCGGTGGCTGTAGTCGTGGCGGTCGGTGAGGGCGAGGGCGGGGCGGTCGGGGTGCGCGTCGGGGTGGCGGTGGCCGTGGCGGTCGGGGTGACGGTGTCCACTGGGGTCGGGGCGGGCGTGCCGGGCGCGGGGGCGACCGCGACCAGGGCGGCGTACATCGCCTCGTCGAAGACCTCGTCCTGGGGGGCGGCGGCCAGGGCGAAAACGGGCACGGCCTGCCCGCCGACAAACGAGGTCGAGATATAGTCGCCCACCATGCGGCCCTGGTTGGTGTCCGCGACCCAGGCCAGGGGCATGGGCTGGCGGCTGAGGGTCTGGGGGGCGCTCCAGGTCAGCCCACCGTCAGCCGAGGTCGTGACGCCGACGGTCAGCGCGCATGTATCCCCGGCGCAGGCGGGATCCACCACATTGTAGTAGGTCAGGGCGAGGTGGACGCTCGCCCCGGCTGTCGCCGGGTCCACCGCCAGGCCGGGAATCACCGCGCTGCCCCCCTCGGTGAGGGTCGAGGTCGGAACGCGGACCGGGGGCGTCCAGGCCAGCCCATCCGGCGACGAGCTGAGGACGATGTCGTTGGCGGCGCAGTCGGGTCGGAAGCGGCAGTCGCTCCAGGCGACAAAGACCCGGCCGCCGCCGTCCACTTCCACCGAGGGGAGGGGCGGGTTGCGCAGGCCGGGCGTTTCCCGGAACTGGACGTCGGCGATGACCACTTTTCCGTTGAAACTGGCCCCGCCGTCGGTGGAGACCAGGGCAGCCATGCCCCCACCGTCGTCGAGAAAGGGGATGACCAACGCCCCGTTGGGCTGGACCACGGGCTGGACGCCGACGCCCTTGGGGCTGCCCCGGCCGGTCACGGCGCGGCTCCACGTCTGCCCGCCGTCGGTGGAGGCGCTGGTGACAATCACCTGGTTGCGCGACCAGGAGACATAGCAGCGGCCACGGAAGGGGCTGGCGGGCCAGTTGTCGCAGACAATCCAGTTCTTGTCGGGGCCTTGACCGCTGGCGACGGTCACTGGCGGCTCCCACGTTAGGCCGTCGGCCGCGCCCTGGACGACCACGGCGTTGGTCCCCCCCAGGGTGAGGGACGAGATGAGCCAGACGCCGTGGACGGCGTCGTAGGCCACGGCCGGGTCCGAGGCGCGCACCGCCGCGCCGGGCGGGTCGGCGGCGCGGGTGAGCGAGGGCAGGAAGCCGTGGCGCCAGGTGCGGCCGCTGTCGCTCGACGTGGCCCAGCCGATGTTGGAGGCCCCCCCGGTGAAGGTTCGTCCGGTCTGGAAGGCGGCGACGACGGTGGTGCCCCAGGCGAAGGTGTCCGGCTCGACCTGGGTGGCGTGCTGCGCGCCGGTGTCCTGGTAGGGGTCCTGGCTGACGCGCTGGACGGGGAGCGGCGCGTCGGCCTGTGTCGTCGGACTGGGGGCGAGCAGGCCGCTTAGAAGCAGCACCAACACCACCAGAGGCGTAAAACGTATGGGCAGATTTGTTGTCGCCACAGCGAGCTTTCTATGGCCGGATTATTTCAGCCAGTTCTCGACAGCAAGACCAGTATCACGGCGGGTGATATGCTGTTCAATCGCCTCGATTTCGTCTGGCGTTAGCCCCTGGTAAACATCGGCAGCTAGGGCCAGGATAGCCTCGGGTTGGCCGACGACTTCGACCACAAGGCGCACAGTTTGGCCTTCGGCCAGCCCGGCCCCCATGGGTGAGACAGGACGAAACACACCGTGTTCATAGACCGCTTCAATGGACTGCGTGGGTGTCATACCTACCTCCTCCTCTACTCCTTGAGTGTCCGTAACTGCGGGAACAGAATCACCTCGCGGATGGAGGGGCGGTCGGCCAGGAGCATCGTCAGGCGGTCAATGCCGACGCCCAGCCCCGCCGTCGGCGGCATGCCGTGCATCAGCGCCAGGATGTAGTCCTCATCCAGCGGCATGGCCTCCTCGTCGCCCGCCGCGTGCATGCGGGTCTGCTGCAGAAAGCGCTCGCGCTGGTCCAGCGGGTCGTTTAGCTCACTAAAGGCGTTGCCCGTCTCGCGCGTGGCGATGAAGATTTCAAAGCGCTCGGTCAGGTGCGGCGCGTCGGGCTTCTTCTTGGCGAGCGGGCTGATCTCGGTCGGGTAGTCGAGGACAAAGGTGGGCTGAATCAGCGTCGGCTGCAAGCACTCGTCTAGCAGCTCGTTGACCAACTGGCCCCACGTCGGCTTGGGGGTGATCTTCAGCCCCTTGGCCTGGATGGCCGCGCTCAGGCTGGCGTAGTCGCTGGCCGCATAGATGTCAATGCCCGATGTCTCCAGGATACCGTCGCGCAGGCTGAGGCGACGCCAGGGCGGGGTCAGGTCCACCTGGTGGCCGTGGGTCTCGAGGCGGGTCGTGCCCAGCACGGCCTGGGCGATGCTGGCGATCATCTGCTCGGTCAGCGCCATCATGTCGCGGTAGTCGGCGTAGGCCCAGTAGCACTCCATCTGGGTAAACTCAGGGTTGTGGGTG
>CAZFUK010000415.1:0-1822 GCA_964522005.1 uncultured Anaerolineales bacterium
CAGGGCGAGGTCTGGCTCACTAGCGCGCCCTCCTGGCTCAACGGCAGCCGCCAGGGCGGCGGCGTCTCGCGCTGGCGCGACGGCGAGTGGACGCACTGGACGCCGTCCACCTCGCCCGTGGTGGCCGACGACGCCGACGTGCGCGCCATTGGGCGCGACCGGCGGGGTGGCATCTGGGTGGGCGGCTGGCACTACGAAGGCCCCAGCCTGCTGGCCGACTGGCCGGCGGTGCAGGCCAGCGTCAACCGCTTCGCGGGCGGCGACTGGGGAACGTGGACCTTCCCCCGCGCCGGCTGGACGACGGCCATTGCCGGTGGGCCAGACGGCCGCCTATGGGTCGGCGCCAGTCGGGGCGGCTACGAGCCGGACCCGTCCCCGGCCGGTGTCTGGGTCTTCGACCGCTCGAACTGGACCGCCGTGGACACCGCCTTCGGCCTGGCCGATAACGATGTCCAGGCCATCGCGGTCGCCCCCGACGGCGTCGTCTGGATTGGAACGGTGGACCACGGGCTGAGCCGCTACAACCCGGCCCTCGCCCCGCTGCCGACGCCCGTCCTCGCCACCCCGACGCCCGCGCCCACGCCCGGTCCCATCGTGTCGCAGATCTGGCTGCCCTTCGTTAGCAAACGGCAGTAAACGCCAGTAAGAGTAAATAACCAGTCCATAGTCGTCTGGCCGGGCGACGGGTCTTTGATAAGACAGATGGCTCCAAAAGGTAAGAAGTGCGCCCGGCAGTAGACAAAAATAGTGGACACTATCTGGCGTGGGGTGGGAGAGGTGAGCCACTATGAAGATGCCGTGGCCCCTGGCGGGGCGGGATCGTGAAACCGAGCAGGCGCTGCGGGCGGGGCGGGCATTGGTGCGGGGGGCCAGGCGTGTGGTGGCCCTGACGGGGGCCGGCCTCAGCACCCCGTCCGGCATCCCCGACTTTCGTAGCTCAGCCAGCGGCCTGTGGGAGTTGGCCGACCCCATGGAGGTCGCCTCCATCTGGGCCTTTCGCCGCCGCCCCGAAGCCTTTTTCGACTGGGTGCGCCCACTGGCCGAGACGATTCTGACGGCCAAGCCGAACCCGGCCCACACCGCCCTCGCCCGCGCCGAGCAACTCGGCTATCTCAAGGCCGTCCTGACCCAGAACATTGATGACCTCCACCACCGCGCCGGCTCGCGGCGGGTCCTGGAGTTGCACGGCCACCTGCGCCAGGCGACCTGCATGCGCTGCCAGGCCGTGGTCGAGGCCGAGCCGAGCCTACGCGAGTTCATCCAGACCGGCCAGCCCCCTCGCTGCCAGTGCGGCGGCATCCTCAAGCCCAACGTTATCCTGTTTGGCGAGATGCTGCCCTATACGATTCTGACGGAGGCGCAGGCCGAAGCGCGCGCGTGCGACTTGATGCTGGTCGCCGGGTCGTCGCTGGAAGTCATGCCCGCCAGTGATCTGCCCATGCTCGCCAAGGACGCCGGCGCCCGCCTGGTCATCGTCAACCTCGCCCCGACCCCGCTCGACGACGAGGCCGATGTGGTCATCCGCGCCGATGTAGCCAAGGCCGTTCCCGCCCTGCTATCGTAAGGACGAGACCTGAAGGGACCAGACCTGACAGGTTTTGAAAACCTGTCAGGTCTCTCTGTGCGCTGCCATCCGAGCCTCGGCCTGATTCGTGCTGTGAGGCTGTCCGTGGCCTGAACGCCACCGCCGTGAGAGGCAAGCAGACCTGACAGGTTTTAGAAACCTGTCAGGTCTTGAAGGAAGACCACCGTGGACGACAAGACACCCCAAGGGATGAGCGAACCGGACAACGCGGCTCTGGACGAGGACTGGGACGACGAG
>CAZFUK010000415.1:1922-5072 GCA_964522005.1 uncultured Anaerolineales bacterium
CGACGAGGACTGGGACGCCGACACGGTGGCCCTGCTGCCGCCCGAAGTCCCCGAAGGCTTCCGCTCCGGCTACGTGGCCGTCATCGGCCGCCCCAACGTCGGCAAGTCCACCCTGGTCAACGCCTATGTCGGCCAGAAGGTCGCCATCGTCTCACCCAAACCGCAGACGACGCGCCGCCGCATCCTGGGCGTGCGCACCGAGGCCATGAGCCAGATCGTCTTCGTGGATACGCCCGGCATCCACCAGCCGCATACCCGCCTGGGCCAGTTCATGGTCGAGGCCGCCGTCACCAGCATCCCCGACGCCGACGTCATCCTGTTCGTGGTGGACGTGTCCGACCGCCCGCGCGACGACGACCGCCACATCGCCCAGTTGCTCGCCGAGCAGGCGACCGCGCCCGTGGTCATCGCCCTCAACAAGGCCGACCTCGTCAAGCCGCAGCACCTCCAGCAGAACTTCGACGCCTACCTGGCGCTGGCGCCCGAGGCCGACTACATGCTCGTCTCGGCCCAGCGCGGCGATAACCTGGACAAGCTCCTCGACCTGGTCAGCGCCCGGCTGCCCGAAGGCCCACTGTACTTCCCGCCGGACCAGGTGACCGACCAGAGCGAGCAGGCGATGGTGGCGGAACTGGTGCGCGAGGCCGTCCTGCACCTGACCGAAGCCGAGGTGCCCCACTCCGTCGCCGTCGCCATCGAGGAGTGGGTCGAACGCAGCGAGCGGCTGACCTACATTGACGCGGCGGTCTACGTCGAGCGGCAGGGGCAGAAGGCGATTGTCATCGGCAAGCGCGGGGCGATGATCAAGCAAATTGGAGCGCTGGCCCGCCGCGAGATTGAGGCGCTGCTGGAGCGTGGGGTCTTCCTGGAACTGCGTGTCAAGGTGCGCGAGGAGTGGCGGCGCAACCCGACGCAGTTGCGGCGGTTTGGGTTTACGGAAGACTAGCGACGGAGGACGAAGGACGGAGGACGGAGGATTGAAGATTGAGGGCTACTTGCCCCGTGGCCTGCTGCCTGCCACTTGCCGCCTGCCGCCTACTGCCTACCGCCTTCGATCAGCGCCCGGTACACGTTCGAGGCTTCCGTTGGCTGGCGGGTCAGGGCCGGGTCAGTGTCCAGGGCGATGTGGTAGAGGCCGAAGTCCGAGGACGGGCCGAAGGGTAGGCCCCACTCGCGGTTCGAGGTGATGGACCAGCAGACGTAGCCCGCCAGGCGAACGCCCTCGCTCACGGCGCGGGCCGCCTCGGCCACGTGGTCGCGCAGATAGCCCGCCCGCGTCACGCCGTCGGCGGCCTCCACGCAGCCGTTCTCGACAATCAGCAGCGGGAGATGCGGGAACAGGCGGGCGTGGTATTTGAGCATGTCGTACAGCGCGCCGGGCCACACGGGCGCGCTGTCGAAGCGGCCCCCTGCCGCCTCCAGCAGCCGCTGCACCCTGTCCAGCCGCAGCGAGCTAATCCCCCAGTAGTAGTCAAACCCGGCAAAGTCCTGCTGGCCGACACACTCGGGCGGGCAGAGGAACGGCGCCAGTTGACCCGCCATGCCCAGGTGCCACCAGTTGCTCGTCAGGACGGTCGAGACCGTGCTGTACGCTTTGAGCCACGGGTCCAGCCAGCGCCAGGCTGAGCGCAGCAGCGGTAGGCGTTGCGCCGGGGTCACGACGCGGAAGCGGACACGGTTGGGGTCTCCGAGCACCGTCTGAGCGATCTCCCGCGCCAGGTCAATCTCCAGGCCCGCCAGTTCACCTGTGTGCGGGTCGCGATAGGCCAGGCCGGGGATGTCGTCGCGCACGGCGACGGTGAGGAAGTCGGAGCGTGGAGCGTGGAGCGTGGAGCGTGATTGATTCGAGGTGAGAGCCTGGAGGGCCGGGTTGAGGTCGGCCAGGGAGCGGGCGATGGGCGGCGGGATGGTCGCGCCCGCCTCAGCGAGGCTACCTACCCCTTCGGCCAGCCGCGCCGTCTTGAAGGCCCGCACCGCCACGTCCACCCCGTCCAGCAGCGCCGTGTTACCCAGCGCGACAGCCACGGCATAGCGCTCCTCCGTGAGCCGCCCATCCACGAAGCGGTACGCCGCTCGCCCCGCCACCAGCGGCCGGAGAATCACCTCGTCGGCCAGCACGGCCTCGGCCCGACTTGTATCGAGGGCGGCGAGGGCGGCCGGGTAGTCCGCGACGACGAGGGGCCGCGCCAGCGGCAGCAGTTGGCCCAGGCGGCGCTCGGCGGTCGTGCCCCGCACGACGGCCACTGTTCGGCCCAGGGCGTCCTCCACGCGCTGGATGGGTCCCTGAGCCGGCACGAGCAGGGTCTGGCCGGTGACGAGATAGGGCTGGGACAAGAGGGCCTGGTCCGCGCGGTCGGGCGTCGCGCTCAGAGCGGCGATGACGAGGTCCACCGCGCCTCGGTCCAGCCGAGCGGGGCGGGCGAAGCGGCGGCCCTGGCGGGCGAGGTCATCGGGCGTGCGGAGGCGCGTGGCGTTCCAGTCCAGCAGCCGCTGGAGCCAGCCGGGGAAGCCGAGCAGGGCCGGGTTGGCGCCCACCTGAGCCTGGGGGTTGACGCGGTGAATCGCCTGCCGCGCCAGGGCGTGCGCCCGAAACAGGTTGCGCATGACCTGAGCCGCGGCCTGGACTTGCGCCTCCAGGGGCGCGCCTTCGGGCAGGCCCGGCGGGACGTAATAGTTCGCCTCCCACCAGGGTTTGATATAGCCGAGGATGAGCAGCGTCGGCTCGTTGAAGGTGATCCAGTAGGGAACATCGGGGCCGAGACGCTCGGCCACGCGGCGGGCGTACTCGGCGAAGCGGGCAGGGAAACTATCGGCCAGCAGGCCGCCCTCGGCTTCCAGGTGGACCGGCCAGGTGAAGTGGTGCAGCGTGACCAGGGGCTGGAGGCCCGCCGCGCGCACCGTCTGGGCCAGCCGGGCGTAGTGGTCCAGCGCCTCCTCGTTCCACTCACCGGGCTTTGGCTCGACGCGCGCCCAGGCCACCGAGAAGCGGAACAGGCGGCAGCCCAGGCGCTCGGCCAGGGCGATGTCTTCGGGGTAGCGCTCCCAGAAGTCGGTGGCCCGCCCGCGCGCCGTCAGCCCGCGCACCCGCTCCCACACGTCGCGCACGTCCTCGTACTCCGGGACGTACGCCTCGCACTGGTGGTCCGAGGT
>CAZFUK010000416.1:0-5072 GCA_964522005.1 uncultured Anaerolineales bacterium
CCCGCCCCGTAGGTCGTCGCCCTGGCCGAGCGGCCCGGCGCGTACACGGTTCGCCCCCGTCGGCCGCCGCGCCCCGCCCTGGCGCCGGCGTGGCCGCGCTTCCGCTTTGGGGCGCCGACAGCGCCGGTCAGCCGTGCCCCCCTCGCGCCCGTGGGCGACCGCCCTACACTACCCGCCGCGCCTGTGGCGGCCGGGCCAGCCGTCGCCCCGTCCTCAGAGGAGACGGCTGTTGTCCATCGCCCGATGACTCAACCAGTCGCCCGGCAAAGGACAAGCGCCTTCGGCCCCCACCCCCGCCGCCCCTTCGACGTGCGGGGCATCCCCCCTTGGGCCAGTGCTCTGCGCTGGCGTTATGCCCTGTTGTTCCTGGCGCTGTGGCCGCTGGCCGCGCTGAGTTGGCCCCTGGCGGCGGGTCGACCGGATGGGTTGCTCCGCCTGACCGTCCTGACGCCCGGCGACACCGTCGTGGTGCGGACGCCGCACGGCGAGCGGATGGTGGTGGGCGGCGGGTCGTGGGCGTCGGACACCAACGCCGAGGCCGACTGGGGGCGGCTGCCCTGGGAGCGGCGGCTGGGCGTGGTGGCGGCGACGCGGCTGGACCGACCCACTCTAGACGCCCTCAACGAGGTCCTGGCGCGCCACCAGACGCGGGCCGCGATCGCGCCGCCCCTGCCTCGCACGGCGGCCGGTCAGACATGGACGGGTCTGGTCCAGGCGCAAGGGGCGACCGCCCTCCGCGTGGACGAGCGGCTGCCCATGAGCCTGACCCTGGATGGGGTCACCCTTGACATTCTCGCCTATGACGAGGTGGAGAAGGCGACGCTGTATGGGCTGCGCTGGGGCGAGGTACGGTTTGTGCTAGGAGGAGGGTTGCGCGGCCCGGTCGAGCTGACGCCGACGCCGGCCTCGGTGGTTCTGGTCAGCCGCCAGGCGCGGCTCGAATGGATGACGGCTTTGGCGCGGGCGTATCGTCCCGCGCTCTGGGTCGTCCAAACCGATGGGGACGGGGACGTCGAGGCGCCCGACTGGATGGACCGCCTGCCCAGTGTCCTGGCCGACCGCCCGACGACGTTGACCACGGACGGCGAACGCCTGTGGATCGAGCGTGAGCCATAAGTCAACGAGGGGCCGATTTGCCTGCCGGGGCCGTCCCGAAGTATACTCTCCCTCACCGAGCGGGAACCCCTTGTTCATGAGAGAGCCTATGCGCCTTCGCTTCACCCTGCTAACCTGTCTGGCCCTCCTGCTGCTCACGCTGAGCGGGTGCGGCAGCGCTTCCGCGCAAGCGCCCCTGCCCAACACGCCCACGCCGCCGCCGCTGCCCACCTTCCGCCCGACGGAGACGCCCGCGGCGACGGCCACGCCCCGCCCGACGGATACCCCTCGGCCTACGCCGACCAAGCCCCCCACGCCCACGCCCCAGCCCACGCCCTACGGCGGCGGCCGGCCGGTCAGCCTGAGCATCCCGGCCATTGGCATCGAGGGGGCACAGGTGGTGCTGGTGGGGCTGGAGCCGAACGGCGCCATGGAAGCGCCCAAGGGCTGGTGGGATGTGGGCTGGTTCCAGTACGGCCCGCTGCCCGGGCTGCCGGGTAACGCCGTGATGTCGGGGCATGTCGACTCCGACCACGACGACCAGGCCATCTTCCGCAACCTGAGCCGCATCAAGCGCGGCGACCGCCTCATTGTGGGCATGGCCGACGGGACGACGCGGCGCTTCATCGTCCAGAGCACGGAGGTCTACCCCTTCGACCGCTCGCCCATTGACCGCATCTTCGGCGCGGACAGCGTGCCCCGCCTGAACCTGATTACGTGCGAGGGGAACTTTAACCGCTCGACCAAGAACTACGACCGGCGCCTGGTGGTCTACACGACGATGGAAGTTGAAGGCTAAAGCCAGGGGAGGTAGGATGGCGCAGATTGTGGTGCGGAGCGGGTCGAAGCTGCAACAGGAGATCGCCACCGAGAGTGGGCACACGCTGCGGGCCGACGAGCCGGTCAAGGCGGGCGGCGACAACAGCGGGCCGGGGCCGTATGACCTGCTGCTCGGCGCGCTCGGCGCCTGCACCAGCATGACGCTGCGCCTGTACGCCGAGCGCAAGGGCTGGCCGCTGGAAGGGGTCGAGGTCCACCTGAGCCACAGCCGGGTCTACGGCGAGGACGCGGTCAAGTGCGACGAGCCGGCGGCGGGCTACATCACCCAGATTACGCGGGAAATCGAACTACGCGGCCCGCTGGACGAGGCGCAGCGCGCCCGGCTAATGGAGATCGCCCGCAAGTGCCCCGTGCACCGGACCCTGGAAAGCGTCATCCGCGTCGAGGACAGCGAGCGGGCCGCGACGGCTGCCTAGCGATACTCCAGCCGCCCCAGCGTGCGGTTCACAAACGTCCCCACCGTCAACTCGCGCACATAGTCAATCCCATCTACCAGCCGCTTCGGCTTGAGCTTGAAGACGGTCAGCGCCGTGTTGGGGTTCGCCACGTTGGGGTGGCCCAGCAGGTCCACCAGGGCGGGCGTGACCGGCGGCTTGGCGAGCGTGGCGTTCATCAGGCTGACCAGCGGGTTGAGCACGAAGAGGGGCGTCGGCACGCGCAGACAGGGCCGGCCCATGACCTGGGCCGTCGTGGCCACGATGCGGTTGTAGGTCATGATTTCGGGGCCGCCGAAGGGGAAGACGCCCTGGTAGCGGGTCGGCTCGGCCAGCGCCATCATCACGGCCTCGGCCACGTCGCCCACCCAGACCGGGTGGAACAGCGACTCGCCGGTGCCGGGCACGGGCAGGATGGGCGCCAGGCGGATCAGGCCGGCGATGGTATTGATGAACTCGTCGCCCCGGCCAAAGATGACCGACGGGGTGATGACGGTGTAGGGGATGCCGCTGGCCTGGATGGCGGCCAGCCCCTGACCCTGCGAGCGCGGTAGCGGCTCGGCGCGGTCCGGGTCCGCGCCCAGGCCAATCACATTGACGATGTGCCGCACGCCGGCCGCCTTGGCCGCGTCCACCACGTTGACCGTGCCCTGGCGGTTGACCAGGTCAATCGTCAGCTTGCCCCGCTCGCGGTTGATGGCGGCCAGGTGAACCACGGTGGTGACGCCCTGCATGGCCCGCTCAAGGCTGGCCTTGTCCGTCACGTCGCCCTGCACCGCCTCCACCCCCGCCCGCTTCACCTTGTCCGCGCTGGCCGCGCCGCGCACCAGCCCGCGCACCGGCTCCCCGCGCTCCTTCAGCCGCCCCAGCAGATGGCCGCCCACGTAGCCACTCGCGCCTGTTACCAGAATCATGGTCTCTCCTCACTGGCTGTCAGCATTCAGCCGTCAGCCGTCAGCTTTCAGCCCTCACGCCTCTATCCCCCTTGAAGCCGCGAGCCGGTCAGACTTTACCCCGTCTGCGCAGGTTCTCATGGCCGCAGACCTGACAGGTTTTAGAAACCTGTCAGGTCTCTCCCGCACAGGGCAAAAAAAGAGAGGCGGTTAGTCTTCCGCCTCTCGCCCCAACTCCGCCAGCGCGCTCAGCCGCAACTCGGTAAGCGCCTGGACCGCGTCCACCAGCTTGTCCAGCGTACCGAAGAACTTCTCCATCTCCGCCAGCCGCTCTCGATAGAACTCCGCCGTCGGGTTCTGGTGGTCCGGGTCGGCCGCCTCGATCATGCGCAGGCTGTCCTTGACCGAGCCGAGCGCCTGGTCGAACTCCTTCTTCTCGCGGTACTTGAAGATGCCCTTGGCGATGGCCCAGAAGTCGGTCTCCGCCTCGTAGTAGTCGCGGCGGCTGCCTACGTTCCAGACCTTGCGCACCATGCCGATGCCTTCCAGGTCGCGGATGTGGATGCTGACGCTGCCCTTGCTCATGCCGAGGGTGTCGGCGATGTCGTCCAGGCTCATGGCGCCGGGGGTGAGATAGAGCAGGCCGTAGATGCGGCCCATCGCCTCTTTCAGCCCCCAGAACGCGCTGATGCGCCCGGTGCCCTGGATGAGCGTCTGCTTGGCCGTCTCCAGCCGTTCGTCGGTGTTGGGTCCTACGTGTACCTGGCTCGCCATACGTTGCCTGTCGCCTTTCGCCCGCCCACCATCGTTTAGAGTATTCTAAACAAATTATACTCTAGATGACGGGTTGACGCAACAAACGCAGCGCCGCCGCTCGGCAAGAGTTGCACTTTATGGGAGAATGCTTAAAATCCTTAGTATGAACGCCACCACACCTCCCCGCTTTACGTTCATCGATGTCCCGCTGGCCTGCGCGGCCCGCACGGGCGGCATGGCCAAAGGGCCGGAAGCCCTGCGGCTGGCCGGGCTGGCCGAGGCGCTCACCGCCATCGGTGGGCACGACGGCGGGACGGCGCTGCCGCCCACGGTCACGACCCAGCACCAGGCCGCGTTCCAGGCCGCCCGCGAGCGGGCGATGGAAGCCCTGGCCGACCGGCCGCGTCCGCTGCTCCTGCTGGGTGGCGACTGCACCATCGCCTGCGCCACGCTGGCCGTCGCCCGCCAGGAGAAGCCGCTGCTGCTGTGGCTCGACGCCCACGGCGACTTCAACACCCCCGAGACCACGCCCTCCGGCTACTGGCCGGGCATGCCGCTGGCTCAGGTGGCGGGGCTGGCGACGCCGCTGGGCCAGCAGGAAACGCTGATACCCGGCGCGGACATCGCCCTGATTGGGGCGCGCGACCTGGACCCGGGCGAAGACCAGAACGCCGAAGGGGCGGGCGCCCAGCTCCTGGCCGGCCCGCTGCCCTCGATGGAGACGCTGACGCGGCGCGCGCCGGGCAGCCCGGTCTGGATCCACCTGGACCTGGACGTGCTGGACCCGCGTGAGATGCCGGCGGTCAACTTCCCCGTGCCCGGCGGGCCGCGCGTGGCCGAGTTGACGGCCTGGCTGGCGCAGGTCGGCCAACGCTTCGACGTGCGCGGCCTCGAAGTGACCGCGTTCGACGCCCAGCGCGACCCAGAGGGCCACGTGGCGGGGCGTCTTGTTCAATTCCTGACCGATGTTGTCCGTGCGACCTGGAAGTCGTCTGAATGAGGCTGTGTGTCTAACCCCGCAGTACCCCTGTCACCTGTCTACGTGAATACGCCT
>CAZFUK010000417.1:0-5057 GCA_964522005.1 uncultured Anaerolineales bacterium
ATGAAAATTGCGATGATCGCGGCGGAGTGTGTGCCGTATGCCAAGACCGGCGGGCTGGCCGACGTGGTCGGCGCTCTGCCTCAGGTCCTGCAAAAGATGGGGCATGAGGTCATCGTCGTCATGCCCAAGTACGGCTTCATTGACACCCAGAAATTCGGCCTGCGGCTCGCCCTTGGCTCGCTCGGCGTCTGGATGGGCAACACCCTGGAATGGTGCGCCGTCCACGTCGCCTCCAATGGTGGGGTGCCGGTGTACTTTATCGAGTCGGACAAGTACTTCGCCCGCGAAGGCCTGTACCACGACAAGGCCATGAACGACTACCTGGACAACCCGCGCCGCTTCGCCTTCCTGACCCGCGCGGGCATCCAGCTCTGCCGCGACACGGCGTTCGCGCCCGACATCGTCCACGTGCACGACTGGCACACCGCCCTCGGCCCGGCCTATCTCAAGATCTGGCACTGGAACGACCCCGTCCTGGGGCGCGCGGCCAGCGTCCTGACCATCCACAACATCGGCTACCAGGGCGTCTACCCCGCCTCGGACTACGCCTACCTCGGCCTCCAGCCGGGCAACTTCACCCCTGACAAGTTCGAGGACCACGGCGCCGTCAACTTCCTCAAAGGCGGCATCGTCTACGCCGACATGGTCAACACCGTCAGCCCGACCTACGCGGCCGAGACCAAGACGCCGGGCCTGGGCTATGGCATGGCGCCCTACCTCAACGCGAAAGGCGACAGCTACGTCGGCATCCTCAACGGCGTGGACTACACCGAGTGGAACCCGGCTACGGACCGCCGCCTGCCCGCCAAATACACCGCCGACGACCTGAGCGGCAAGGCCGTCTGCAAACGTGAGCTTCAGCGGCGCATGCTGCTGGAGGAGAACCCTGACATTCCGATCGTCGGCGTCGTCAGCCGCTTCGCCGGGCAGAAGGGCCTCGACCTGCTGGCGCGGGCCATCGAACCCATCGTCAACGCCATGCGCGTCCAGTTCGCCATCCTCGGCTCTGGCGACCCAGCCCTGGAGTCGTATTACGGCCCGCTGCCCGCCCGCTACAGCGGACGCATCGGCACGTATATCGGCTACAACAACGACCTGGCGCACCTCATCGAGGCCGGAGCAGACTTCTTCTGCATGCCCTCGATCTACGAGCCGTGCGGCCTAAATCAGATGTACTCGCTCAAGTATGGGACGCTGCCCATCGTGCGCGCGACGGGCGGGCTGGAGGACACGGTCCAGCAGTACAACGAGGCGACCGGCGAGGGCACCGGCTTCAAGTTCTACGAGCCGAGCGCCGAGGCGGTCTACTACACCGTGGGCTGGGCGGTCAGCACTTACTACGACCGCAAGCACCATGTGGCGCAGATGATTCAGTCGGCCATGGCCCAGGACTACTCGTGGGAGCGCAGCGCAGCGGGCTACCTGTGGCTGTACGAGCGAGCGAAGCTGGTGAAGCCGTAGCTCTAAGAGACCTCCGACTAGAAGTCGGGGCTAAAGGGCGTGCCGCCGAGCGTCTACCCTGAGTACAGGGCACTTCGCACCTACGTGGACGCCTTGTCCCCGTCCGCGTAGGCGGACGCTCAGCCGAAGGCTCCCTAGCCCCGATTTCAATCGGCGGATGTCTTGCCCGCCTCCCGGCCCATGACGCCGCGTAGCGTAATTTCCTGAGCGCGGTGGCAGGCGGCGTAGTGGCCCGGCTCGACTTCGACCAGGGGCGGCGCCTCCACCCGACACCGCTCCACCGCGTAGCGGCAGCGCGGGTGGAAGTAGCAGCCCGACGGCGGCTTGGACGGGTCGGCCACGTCGCCTTCGAGCAGGATGCGCTGCGAGCGCACGCGGGGATTGGGGATGGGCACGGCGGACAGCAGGGCTTCGGTGTACGGGTGCTTGGGAACGTTGAAGACGCGGCGCGTCGGGGCTAGTTCGACAATCTTGCCCACGTACATGACGGCGATGCGGTCGCTGATGTGCTTGACCACACTCAGGTCATGGGCGACGAACAGGTAGGTCAGGCCGAGCCGCTCCTGGAGCTCCATGAGCAGGTTGAGAATCTGCGCCTGCACCGACACGTCCAGCGCGGATACCGCCTCGTCGGCGACGACCAGGCTGGGGTTGAGGGCCAGCGCGCGGGCTACGCCGATACGCTGGCGCTGGCCGCCGCTGAAGGCGTGGGGGTAACGCTGCATGTACTCGGGCCGCAGGCCCACCAGGCGCAGCAGTTCAGCCACGCGGTCGTTGCGGGCCTGCCGGTCGCGCAGGCCGTTGACCAGCAGCGGCTCGCCCACAATGTCGGCCAGCGTCATGCGCGGGTTCAGGGAAGCGTAGGGGTCCTGGAAGATCATCTGCATGTGCCGCCGCCACGGGCGCAACTGCTTGCGGGGGACGGCCGCCAGGTTGACGGCCTGCCCGTCCTCGGTACGGAAGAGGACTTCGCCCGCCGTCGGGTCCAGGGCGCGCAGGATGCAGCGCGCGGTCGTCGTCTTGCCACAGCCGCTCTCGCCCACCAGGGCCAGCGTTTCGCCCGGCTGGATAAAGAAGTTCACGTCGTCTACGGCGCGCACGTAGCCGACGGTGCGCTGGAGGAAGCCGCGCCGAATCGGGAAGTGCATCTTCAGCCCGCGCACTTCCAACAGAGGCGAATGTTCGACAGAATTTGCAGAATTATTCGAATGACCAGAATTGCGATGTGTTGTCATACGTCACGTCCTGGATAACCGTCATGCTGAGCGAAGCGACTTGTGCCCTGTACTCAGGGTAAGCATCTGCTCTGGTATTCTCGGAACAGACCCTTCGCCTTCGGCTCAGGGTGACAATCGAACTCCACCCTGGTCTTCATTCTGTCTAATCTCTTCCCGGTGGTGGAGGAAGCAGGCAACGGCCTGGCCGTCCGCCATGCGCGCCAGGGCCGGCTCGTGCTGATCGCACACGCCGACGATGCGCTCCAGGCAGCGCGGATGGAAGGGGCAGCCCAGCGGCCGGCTGTAGGGGTGGGGTATCGAGCCGCGAATGGTGGGCAGCTTGGTGCGCGGCTCACCGTCAATGCTCGGAATCGAACGCAGCAGGGCGCGGGTGTAGGGGTGACGCGGGGCGTGGAACATCTGGTCCACCGGCCCCCGCTCGACCACTCGGCCCAGGTACATCACCGCCACCTCGTCGGCCATCTCGGCAATCACGCCCATGTCGTGGGTAATCAGGATAATCGCCATGCCATAGGTGCGCTGCAAGTCTCTAAGCAGGGCCAGGATTTGCGCCTGCGTCGTTACATCCAGCGCGGTTGTCGGCTCGTCGGCGATGAGGATGCGTGGGGTACACGCCAGGGCCATGGCGATCATGACGCGCTGGCGCAGGCCGCCGCTGAGTTGGAAGGAGTACATGTCCAGCCGCTGCTCGGCCATGGGCACACCCGTCTTGCGCAGCAAGTCCACGGCGTGCGCGTGGGCCGCCTTGGGGGTGATACTTCGGTCGTGCAGGCGGATGGCCTCCATAATCTGGTTGCCGACGGAGTAGTGCGCGCTAAAGGAGGTCATCGGTTCCTGGAAGATGAGGGCGATGTCCTTGCCGCGAATCGCCCGCATCTCGGCGCCGTCGGACAGCAGTTCCGTTAGCTCCAGGACCTTGCCGCCGCTGGCGGGGTAGTACTGGATGCTGCCGTCCACGATGCGGCCCGGCTTGTCCACCAGCCGCAGGATGGAGCGGGCAGTGATGCTCTTGCCGCAGCCGCTCTCGCCCACCAGCCCGAGCGTCTGGCCGGGATAGACCTCGAAGCTCGCGCCGTCCACGGCCTTGACCGTCCCCTCGCTCTGGAAGAAGTACGTCTTAAGATTGTCCACCGTCAGAATGGGTTCCATAGTCGAAGCCTGTTTAGACAGAATTTACAGAATTATCAGAATTAACACAATGGTTTAGATGGAGCGTTTCGCGCGGTAGACGCGGAATTTCTTTTTGTATTCCAGGCTGGATGCTCCAAAGTTCAAGAGAAGTCCTTCGTCAATACCTGTTGTCGTCAGGTAATTGACCAGTTGGACCTCGTGCGCCCTGGTCAGGATTTCACACGCCTTTAGCTCCAGGATAAGCCGCCCTTCCACAATTAGATCGGCCTGGAACTTCCCCACTAGCCGTCCTCGGTAGTAGACATCCAGTTGCTGTTCGTCCTGGAAGTCCAGGCCAGCCTCCGCCAGTTCCACCATCAGCGCCTTCTTATACACCGACTCCAGGTAGCCCGGCCCCAGCGTATTATGCACCTTCATCGCCAGGCCAATGACCTTCCCTGCCAGGTCATATTCATGCATGCTTCCCCCCTTATCCACCTCTAAGCAATTATGTTAATTCTGATAATTCTGTAAATTCTGTCTAATGTCTTAGACTCCGTAGGGGTCGGCGGCATCGCGCAGGCCGTCGCCGAGGAAGTTGAAGGCCAGGATGATGATGATGACCGGCACGGCGGCGGAGAGGAGCCAGGGCGAGATGGCGAGGGACTGGACGTTCTGCGCGTCCTGGAGCAGGACGCCCCAGCTAACCGCCGGCGGGCGCAGACCCAGGCCCAGGAAGCTGAGGGCCGTCTCGCTGATGATCATGGCGGGCAGGGCCAGCGTCGTCGCCGCGATGATGTGGCTCACGAACGACGGCACCATGTGGCGGAAGATGATGCGCCACTGGGACGCGCCCGCCAGTTCCGCCGCCAGGACAAAATCCTCCTCGCGCAGCGCCAGGAAGCGCCCGCGCACCACGCGGCCTAGCTCGGTCCAGCCGATGAGCGAGATGATGATGGTGATGGCAAAGTAAATCTGGGTGACGTTCCAGGAGTTGGGCACGGCTGCCGCCAGCCCCATCCAGAGGGGGATGGTGGGGATGGAGCGGGTAATCTCGATGACGCGCTGGATGAGCGTGTCCACCCAGCCGCCATAGAGGCCGGACAGCCCGCCCAGCAGGACGCCCAGGAACAGGCTGATGGCGACGCCGAGCAGGCCGATGGTCAGCGAGGTGCGCGTGCCGTACATTAGCCGTGACCACATGTCACGTCCCTGGAGGTCGGTCCCCAGCAAGTACAGCCCTTCTTC
>CAZFUK010000418.1:0-5031 GCA_964522005.1 uncultured Anaerolineales bacterium
GCCTCACGGTCAAGGATGGCGAGTTTATCGCCCTCATCGGCCTGTCGGGGTCAGGCAAGTCCACCCTGCTCCGCTGCATCAACCGCCTCATCGAGCCGACGAGCGGGCAGGTCATCCTGAATGGCGTGGACGTGACCGCGCTGCCGCCCGAAGAGCTGCGCCGCGTCCGCCGCAGCATTGGCATGATCTTCCAGCAATTCAACCTGGTCAAGCGCGCCTCGGTCATGACCAACGTCCTCAGCGGCCGCTTGGGCTACCTGCCGCCGGCCTGGTCGCTGGTCAACCGCTTCCCCAAGGAAGATGTCGAGCGCGCCATTGCCAACCTGGCGCGGGTGGGCATCCCGGAAAAGGCGTATGTGCGGGCCGACCAGCTGTCCGGCGGTCAGCAGCAGCGCGTCGCCATCGCCCGTGCCCTCATGCAGGAGCCAACGCTGATGCTGGCCGACGAGCCCGTCGCCAGCCTGGACCCCGCCACCTCCCACTCGGTGCTGCGCTACCTGGAAGAACTCAACAAGGACGAGGGCATCACCGTCATCTGCTCGCTGCACTTCCTGTCCCTGGCGCGACGCTACGCCACCCGCGTCATCGCCCTCAAAGACGGCCGCATCATGTTTGATGGACTGCCGACCGAGATCACGCCCGAACGGTTCCGCCAGATTTACGGCGAGGACGCCGTGGAAGTGGAGATTGCGTAATGGCCCAGCAGACCAGCCCGATTCGCCCCGTTCCGACACCGGCCGTTCCGCCCGTCCCCGTTCAGGCGCCGACCGCCCCCTGGCTGTCGTGGCGGTTCCTGCTCGGCGCGCTCATCATCGTCCTGGCCTACACCTACGGCTGGCGGCTGACGGGCATTGACCTGGTTACGCTGGTGCGCAACCTGCCCAAGGCCGAGCATATTGTGACCCAGTTGTTCCAGCCGGACGTGTTCGAGCGCGACGTGACGGTGGTCAGCGACCGCATCTCGCTGGTGATTCCAGGGGAGAGTGTCAACGCCGAGCCGCCGGTCCGCTCGCCCAAGCCCGGCCCGCAACTCAACCTGTCCAACCGAGTGGTCAAGCAGGGCGACACGGTCGAGCTGTCGGGCAGCGGCTGGCCCGCCAACGCGACCGCCACCCTGCTGTGGGACACGGGCCAGAACCAGACGGCCCTCAGCCAGTTCCAGACCGACAGCCAGGGGGCGTTCAGCGTGCCCGTGGTCATTCCGGGGGGCGAAGCCCAGGGCATCCGCTTCATCGAGGCGCGCTTTGAAACCCCGCAGATGCTCGCCGGCGGCATCCCGCGCTGGAAGCTGTCGGAGACGGCGACCACGGTGCTGAGCAAGATGTGGGAAACCATCTTCCTGGCCCTCATCGGCACGACGCTGTCCGTCCTGCTCAGCGCGCCGCTCAGCTTCCTGGGCGCGCGCAATATCATGCACGGCACGCTGGTCACTGAGGCTATCTACTTCATCGTCCGCACCATCTTCAACATCCTGCGCTCCATTGAAGTCCTCATTATCGTCGTCATCTGGGCCATTGTCGTGGGCATCGGGTCGTTCGCGGGCGTGCTGGCGATTGCCGTGCATGGCATCGGCGCGCTCGGTAAGCTCTACTCCGAGGCCATCGAGAGCATTGACCCCGGCCCCATTGAGGCCCTGCGCGCCACGGGCGCCAGCCGCTTGCAGACCATTGTGTACGCCGTCCTGCCCCAGGTCGTCCCGGCCTTCATCTCGTTCACCTTCTACCGCTGGGACATCAACGTGCGCATGGCGACGGTTATCGGTCTGGTGGGCGGCGGCGGCATCGGCTTTATCCTCATCCAGTACATGAACCTCCTGCTCTGGCAGCGCGCTGCTACCGCTATCTGGCTCATTGTCATCGTCGTCATGGCGATGGACTACGCCAGCTCGTATGTCCGGCACAAGGTCGTCTAGGTCTTGACGGAGGACGGAAGACGGCAGACGGACGCCAAACATCCGTCCTCCGTCCTCCGTCCTCCGTCCCCGACACAGGAGGAGCTATGGAACCGACGCCGCATGTGGTCGTGTTGGGCGCGGCCAGCGTTGACATCAAAGGCCGTGCCCTGGAACCGCTTCTCCCCCTCACCTCCAACCCCGGCGCCATCCAGTTGGGGCTGGGCGGCTGCGCCCGCAACGTGGCCGAGAACCTCGCCCGGCTCGGCGTCTCGACGACGCTGGTCTCCGTGGTAGGGGCCGACCTGTTCGGCCAGGCCATCCTGAGCCACACCGCCGACGCGGGGGTGGATGTCAGCCAGGTCGTCGTCTCGCCCGAGCACCGCACCGGCGCCTACCTGACGCTCCTCGAGTCCGAGGGGCAGGCCCTCGTCTGCCTGGACGATATGTCGGCCCTCGAAGTGTTGACGCCCGAGTTCGTGGAAGCCCAGGACGACCTGTTCTATAGCGCCGACATGATTCTCGTGGACGCCAACCTGCCCGAAGCGACGCTGGACTGCGTGGCCCACCTGGCGCGGAGCGAAGGCATCCCCCTGTGCGTGGACCCTACCTCCGTCATCCTGGCCCCCAAGCTGACCCACCTGCTGAACCAGATTGACCTGTTCGTGCCCAACATGGCCGAGGCCCAGGTCTACTGCGGCTGCGATGTGGGCGACCGCGAGCAGGCCATCGGCGTGGCGCGAACGCTGGTCAAGGCGGGCGTCGGGACGGCCATCGTGACGCTGGGGGCGGAGGGTGTCGCCTACGCCACGTCGGACGAGAGCGGCTGGATTCCCGCCTTCCCCATTGACGACATTGTGGACCCCACGGGCGTAGGGGCGGCGCTGACGGCGGGCGTCATCTTCGGCCTGCTCAACCAGGTGCCGCTCGACGAGGCGGTGCGCCTGGGCGCGTCGGCCGCCGCCCTCACGCTGCAATCCCCCGAAACCGTCCGCTCCGATCTGAACCTGGACATGCTGTACGACAAGATCATGGTGTTCTAGCGCTGAGATATGCTGGTGCTGGAGGTCCAACCATGGCGTTACCCCCTGGTTCGGCTCAGCTTGAAAGCGGCAGTCACGCCTTCGGTCCCGTCGCCTGGATTCAACGGCGCCCGTTATTAGCCTTCTTTGTCCTGGCCTTTGCGCTCACCGGGCCGCTCATGATTTTGGAGGCGTTGCGCTCGCGGGGGTGGTTCGCCTTCCCCTCCATCGTGTTCCTCCTCTTGATGGCCTACGGCCCCACCTACGCCGCCCTGATTGTGACAGGCATCACGAGGGGTAAGGCAGGGGTCGGCGCTTTGCTCCGGCGGCTCCTCGTGTGGCGGGTGGGGCTGGGCTGGTACGCTGTGGCGCTTCTTGGCCTGCCTGCGCTGTTCCTCCTCGCCCTTCAGGTGAGCCTGTGGCTAGGCAATCCGCCCCTCGCCTGGCCGCCGCTTCCCCTGGGGCCTGTCCTCAGCGTTGTCGCTCTCCTGGTGGTGAGCAGCCTGGTCAACGGTGAGGAGTTGGGGTGGCGGGGCTATGCCTTGCCCCGCCTCCTGGCCGACCACTCCGCTCTGACGGCGAGCCTCATCTTCGGTACGGTCTGGGCGCTGTTTCATCTGCCCCTGTTCTGGACGGTCGGCTCCACGCAGGCGAGCGAGCCACCGCTGGGCTTCCTGGTGCGCACCCTCGCCATGTCGGTCATGGTGACCTGGCTCTTCACCAACACGCGGGGCAGCGTTCTGCTCAGCATCCTGTTGCATGCCGCCGCGAATACCTGGTCCCAGGTCATCCCCGGCATTGATACGGCCCATTACCCCGCCGGGCCGGTCTACTGGCTATCCATTGGCCTGCTCTGCCTGGCGGCGGTGATCGTCGTGGCGGTCGCCGGCCCGGCCCGCCTCTCGCGTCCGGCGGCCAGCGCAACCAGTGTTTGAATCAACATCAGTTATGGGGAGAGAGTATGGTCTCGCAGACGGAGGTGGACAAGACCGTCCTGACGCCGACTGGGTGGCGGCACTACGCCTGGGTCGTGGTGACGGTGACGTTCGGCGTGCTGTTCGTGGCGGCGGGCGTCCGCTCCATCGCGGGCGTCCTCATCGTCCCGCTCGAAGCCGAGTTTGGCTGGGACCGCGCCGCCATCTCGCTGGCCGTCGCCGTCAGCCTGCTGGCCTTTGGCTTCGGCGCGCCCCTCGGCGGTAGCCTGATGGACCGCGTCGGCCCGCGCAAGGTCATGCTGGCCGGGCTGCTCCTCATCGCCGCCGGGCTAGCACCCATGCTGCTCATGCAGAGCCTCTGGCAGTTCCACCTGCTGTGGGGGTTGGTCGTGGGCGTCGGCACGGGCGCGCTGGCGAATGTCGTGGCTGCCACGGTCGCCAACCGCTGGTTCGTCGTCCACCGCGGTGTCATCCTGGGGCTGCTGGGCGCGGCCTCGTCGGCCGGCCAACTCGTCTTCCTGCCCGCCATGCAACTCCTGACCGTTCAGTCGGGCTGGCGCTCTGCGGTGACGGTCCTGGCCGTCGCCTCGGCGGTCCTGGTGCTGCCCGTCGCGCTCTGGATGCGCAACCGCCCCGACGACGCCGGCGCCCGCGCCTATGGCGACCATCGCACGTCGGCCACCCCTCACGGGCCACGGGCCGCCGTGGCGGAGCGGCGAACCTCGCTAGCCGAGGCGGTCCGCACCCGTGACTTCTGGCTCCTCGCGGGCAGCTTCTTCGTCTGCGGCTACACCTCGAACGGCCTGGTTGGGACGCACCTGATACCCCACGCCATCGAACACGGCTTTACCCAGGTCGCGGCGGCCGGGGCCGTCGGGCTGATGGGCGCCATGAACGTCATCGGCACCCTCGGCTCCGGCTGGCTGACCGACCGCTTCGACAACCGCAAGCTGCTGGCCGGCTACTACGGCTTCCGCGCCCTGTCCATCGCCGCCCTACCCTTTATCTTCGAGTACCAGCACCTGCTCCTGTTCGCCGTCGTCTACGGCCTGGACTGGATCGCCACCGTCCCGCCGACGGTCAACCTGACGGCGCGGCGCTTTGGGCGCGGCTCGCTGGGCACGCTCTACGGCTGGATTTTCTGCTCCCACATGATTGGCGCGGCGCTGGCCGCCTACGCCGG
>CAZFUK010000419.1:0-5023 GCA_964522005.1 uncultured Anaerolineales bacterium
TGGATGCCACCGCCCAGGCCGACCTGGTCCGCCGGGGGGAAGTCCACCCGAAGGAACTGGCCGAGGCGGCCATCGAACGCATCGAGGCGCTCAACCCGCAACTCAACGCCGTCGTCACCCCGCTCTACGACCAGGGCCTCGCCGCCAGCCAGGGCGACCTGCCCGACGGCCCATTTCGCGGCGTGCCCTTCCTGCTCAAAGACCTGGGCATGAGCCTGGCCGGGGCGCGGCTGACCAGCGGCTCGGCCTTCTTGAAGGACCACGTTCCCGACCACGACAGCACCCTGGTCACCCGCTTCAAGCAGGCGGGCCTGGTCATCCTCGGCAAGACCAACACGCCCGAGTTTGGCATCCTGCCCACGACGGAGTCTCATCTGCTAGGCCCGGCGCGTAACCCCTGGAACACGGGGCACTCGACGGGCGGCTCCAGTGGCGGCGCGGCGGCCGCTGTCGCGGCGCGCCTCGTCCCGTTCGCCCACGCCAGCGACGGCGGCGGCTCCATCCGCATCCCCGCCGCCTGCTGCGGCCTGGTCGGCCTCAAACCCACGCGCGCACGCACGCCGGCCGGCCCCGATGTGGGCGACATGATGAATGGGCTGGTGTGCGACCATGCCGTGACTCGCTCGGTGCGCGACACCGCCGCGCTCCTCGACGCCGTCGCCGGGCCGGACCTGGGCGACCCCTACTGGGCGCCCCCGCTGGCCCGACCGCTGAGCCAGGAGGTGGGCGCGCCGCCGGGTCGGCTGCGCATCGCCTTCACCAAGCAGACCCCGACCGGGACGCCCCTCCACCCAGACTGTGGCACGGCGGTGGAGGACGCGGCCCGGCTGTGCGCCGACCTGGGCCACCATGTCGAAGAGGCCGCGCCCGCCCTCAACGGCGACCTCGTCACCCAGTCCTTCATCGCGGTCTGGACGGCAGGGGTCGCCTGGTCCATTGAGGGCATGGCCTACGCCACGGGCCGCAAGCCGACGCAGGACCAGTTCGAGCCGCTGACCTGGGGCCTGTACCAGATGGGCAAGAGCCACCCGGCCCCGACCTACCTGCTGGCCGTGACCGCCCTCCAACAGGCCGGGCGGCAGTTGGCCCAGTTTATGCAGACGTACGATGTGTGGCTCACGCCGACCGTCGCCAGCCCGCCGCCACCCCTCGGCCACTTCGACTCGCCGCCCGACAACCCGCTCATGGGCCTGTTCACGGCGGCCGCGTTTGTCCCGTTTACGCCCATCTGCAACTTCACGGGCGTGCCGGCCATCTCGCTGCCCCTGACCTGGAACGCCGACGGGCTGCCCATTGGGACGCACTTCGTGGGCCGCTTCGGGGATGAGGCGACGCTGATTCGGCTGGCGGTGCAGTTGGAGGAAGCCCGCCCCTGGGCTGAAAAGAAACCACCCGTGGTGGCTTAGCCTGCCCTTCGATTGTCAACTTCCATAAAGAGCTATAACGCCGATGAAGATTGAGCGTCTCGTCTGGTTGCGGCACATCGTAGACAAGCTTGTCATCAAGCATACCGTAGAAACGTATGAGGTTGAAGAGGTATTCGCCAACTCACCCAAGATCCGCTATGCTCAAGAGGGCGACCGCGAGGGCGAGAACGTCTATCTGGCATTAGGTCAGTCTGACGCGGGGCGCTACCTGGTCGTGTTCTTCATCTACAAGCTTTCGCAGGAAGCTCTGATACTGAGTGCACGCGATATGGAAGAGAAGGAGCGAAGACAGTATGGCCGAAAGTGACGTCCAGAAGCTACCGCACTTCGATACAATAGATGAGCTAGTCACGTTCTTTGAGGACAACGACCTGGGTGATTATCTGGAGGCGATGCCAGAGGCTGAGTTCGAGGTTCAGCTTCAGCCCTCACGTCACGTGTTTGTCCTCGACACTGACCTGGCTGAAAAGCTGACCGAAGTCGCCCGCTCACGCCAGGTAACCTCTGAGGAACTGATTAACGACTGGCTGCGCGAGAAGTTGCTGGAGCAGGTTTAAGCGCCACGGGTGGGGCCTGCGCACGTAAGAGCGGCGCGGCTACTGCATCGCATCGCAAGTGACATCGTGTAGTTCGTAAGGTAGCTCAAGGTATCCAGGGTATGGAACTCGAAGCCTATTGTATGAAATGCCGCGCCAAGCGGCCTATCCAGAACGCGGCCGCCGAGTACAACGCGGTGGGTCGGCCGGTGACGCGCGGGGTCTGCCCCGTGTGCGGTACCGCCCTCTATCGCATGGGCGAGACGCCGGCGCATGCTGACGTGCCCAAGCCGGTGGTAGACGGCCGACGGCGGACGACAGACCGCCGAGAACAGACCGCAGACAGCGCACAGAATCAATTGTTAGATGGGAAGGCTGCGGTCGGCGGTCCGTCGTCTGCCGTCCCTCTTGAGACCGTCAGCGGCCCGGGCCTGGCCGTGGAAGCCTACTGCGTCAAGTGCCGCGCCAAGCGCGTCATGGCTGAGCCGCGCGCCGAGATCACGGCGACCGGCCGGGCCGGCACCAAGGGCGTCTGTCCTGTATGCGGGACGACGATGTACCGCCCTGGCGAGACCGAGGCCCACGCCGACCTGCCCCGCCCGAGCGCGGAGGCCGTCAAGGCGGCGCGGGCGGTGGCCGCGAGGACGGAGGACCGAGGACGGAAGACAGAGGCAAGCAGCAAGCAGCAAGCAGCAAGCAGCAAGCGGCAAGCAGCAAGCAGCAAGCAGCCGGCAGCAGGTGGCGGGCGGAAGGCAGTCGGCGGCTCCGCGAAGCAGGCCGTAAGCGGTAAGCGGTCGGCGGCGAGCGGAAAGGGCGCGGCGGCGAAGGCGGGGGCGAAGGCCGGCGCCAAGGCTTCTAGTGGCCGGCTCAAATCGACGGCCAGCGCGCCGAAGACGAGCGGAACCTTCCGCACGTCCATGGGCGGCGCGGGCAAGCTGGTGATTGTCGAGTCGCCCGCCAAGGCCAAGACCATCAGCAAGTACCTGGGCGGCGGCTACCGCGTGCGGGCTTCGGTCGGCCATGTGCGCGACCTGCTCAAGTCGCAACTCAGCGTGGACGTCGAGCACGACTTCGCGCCCAAGTACCGTGTGCCCAACGAGAAGAAAGAGGTGGTCAAGGACCTGACGACGCTGGCGAAGAGCGCCAACCAGGTCTACCTGGCGACCGACCCCGACCGCGAGGGCGAGGCCATCGCCTGGCACTTGGTCGAAGCGGCCAAGATTGACCCGGCCAAGGTCCACCGCGTGGAGTTCCACGAGATTACCCAGTCAGCGGTACGGGATGCCTTCCGCACCCCGCGCGACATCAACATGCAGTTGGTGGACGCACAGCAGGCCCGCCGCATCCTCGACCGCCTGGTGGGCTACAAGATTAGCCCCATCCTATGGGAGAAGGTACGCGGCCGGCTGTCGGCTGGGCGCGTCCAGACCGTCGCCCTGCGGCTCGTCGTCGAGCGTGAGCGCGAGATTCAGGCCTTCGTGCCCGAAGAGTATTGGTCGCTGGAAGCCGAGTTGGCGAAGCAGGAAGAGGGCGGCCGCAAGGCGCGGGACAAGCGGCAGTCGTTTATCGCGCGGCTGATCCGGCTCAACGGCGACAAGGCCGAGCTAAAGAACGAGGCCGACGCGCGGGCGATAGTCGAGGCGCTGGCCGGCGCGACGTACACCGTCGCCAAGGTCGAGCAGAAGGAGCGTCGGCGCTACCCGTCGCCGCCCTTCACGACCAGCACCCTCCAGCAGGACGCCTCGCGCCGCCTGGGCTTCAACGCCAAGCGCACGATGGGGGTCGCCCAGCAACTCTACGAAGGCGTGGACATTGGCGCGGGCGGCACAGTCGGCCTGATCACCTACATGCGTACCGACTCGGTCACCGTCTCGCGTCAGGCCCAGGACGAGGCGCGCCAGTTCATCGGCCAGCGCTACGGAGCGGACTTCCTGCCGCCGCAGCCGCCGACGTACAAGACGCGGGCCAAGGGCGCGCAGGAGGCCCACGAGGCCATCCGACCCACGTCGGTCCTGCGTGAGCCGGCCGTGGTGCGCGAGCATCTGAGCCGCGACCAGTTCCGCCTCTATGAGCTGATCTGGAAGCGGTTTGTCGCCTCGCAGATGCAGCCCGCCCTGCTCGACGTAACCACGGTGGATGTTGCCGCGCCGGCGCGCTACCAGGGCGCCCAGGGTGTCGTGACCAAGGAAGCGATCTTCCGCGCCACCGGCTCGGTCATCAAGTTCCCGGGTTTCCTGGCCGTCTACGAGGTCAGCCGTGAGAAAGAGGAGCCGGGCGAGGAAGGCGAGGGCACCGTGCTGCCGCCGCTCAGCGTCAACGAAATCCTCGACCTGCTGCGCCTCATCCCGGAGCAGCACTTCACCCAGCCGCCGCCCCGCTACACCGAGGCCACGTTGGTCAAGGCGCTGGAGGAGTATGGCATCGGCCGCCCCAGCACCTACGCCGCCATCATCACCACCATCCAGGCGCGCGGCTACGTGGCGAAGGAAGACCGCCGTCTGATTCCCACCGAATTGGGTTTCATCGTCTGCGACTTGCTGGTCGAGCACTTCCCCGATGTCTTCGACGTGGGCTTCACCGCGCAGATGGAGGCGGAACTGGATCAGATCGCCGACGGCGAGCGGGATTGGGTTCCCGTCGTGCGGGAGTTCTACGACCCCTTCGCCCAGCGCGTCGCCGCCGCCGAGGCTACGATGGACAAGGTCAGCCTCGAGCCGGAGGAAACCGGCGAGCCGTGCCCCCAATGTGGGCGGCCCCTCATCGTCAAGTTCGGGCGCTTCGGCAAGTTCATCGCGTGCAGCGGCTTCCCCGACTGCCGCTACACCACGCCCTACCTGGAAAGAATCGGCGTCGCCTGCCCGACCTGCGGCGGCGATCTGGTGGAGCGGCGCAGCAAGCGCGGGCGCATCTTCTACGGCTGCGCCAACTACCCGGCGTGCAACTTCGCCTCGTGGCAGCGACCCTTGCCCCAGCCGTGCCCCCACTGCGGCGGCCTGCTCACCCAGGCCAGCAAGACCCGCGCCAAGTGCCAGAGTTGCGAGCGCTGGGTAGACCTGGACA
>CAZFUK010000420.1:0-5010 GCA_964522005.1 uncultured Anaerolineales bacterium
AACCCATTATCCCGCTCCTGGCACAAACATACAAGGCGCGAAGGCGCGAAAGGATAAGAGGAATTCATTGGCCTGAACGCACGATTCGCTGAATGCCCTTCTTCAGCAGCGGTACGTTGAAATTGATGAGATAGCCGAGATGCTTCCCCCAAAAGCGCAATTGCGTCAGCAGTTGCGCTCGAAAGAGATCCGCTCCCGTCTCCGCCGACTTGAGTTCGCAGATCACCAAGTCTTCAACCAGCACGTCCAGCCTCAACGCATCCTCGAAGATGATACCGTCATAGGTGATTGGGAGTTTCACCTGTCGTTCTGCCTTCAAGCCGCGCCTGGTTAGCTCGTGGCAGAAACAGACTTCGTACACATGCTCCAACAAGCCTGGTCCCAGCTCGCGATGGACATGAAACGCGGCATCCACGATAAGCATGCCGATGCGCTCGTCCTCGTCCGATAGATCGCCGTAGCCCACTTCTGTTCCCCTTCGCCCCTTCGCGTCTTCGCGTCCTCTCCACCACAGGCACTCGCTCAGATTGGATGCAGGCCGGGGAAGCCCAGGCCGGCGCGTTCGTCGAAACCGCACATGAGGTTCAGGCACTGGACGGCGGAGCCGGCCGCGCCCTTGCCGAGGTTGTCGATGGCCGCCAGGGACACGACACGCCCGCTATCAGCGTCGGCCTCGAAGCCCACGTCGGCCCAGTTCGTGCCTGCCAGTAGTTTCGGCTCCGGGTAGCGGTAGATACTGCCCCTGTCCTTGACCAGGCGCACGAAGGGTTCATCGCGATAGGCCTGGCGATAGATACCCCACAATTCCTTATCGCTGATACCAGGGCGCGCCCAGACGTGGGCCGTCGCCAGCACGCCACGCACCGCCTCGACGGACGTAACGGATAGGTGGACGTTAGTCAGGCCCAGCGCCTGTTCCACCTCGGCCGTGTGGCGGTGGCCCGTCGGCGCAAACGACCGCATCGCCCCGCTACGCTCCGGGTGATGCGACGCCAGGTTGGCCTTGTTCCCGCCCTCCGACGACCCTACCTTGAGGTCGACGACGACGGGCCGCGCCGGGTCGATGACCCCCGCCCGCGCCAGCGGGAGCAAGGCCAGAATCGACGCCGTCGCATTGCAGCCCACACCGCTGGCATAGCGCGCGCCGCGCAGCCGCTCGCGGCTCACCTCCGGCAGGCCATAAACGAAGCGGTCGATCCAGGCGGGCGCGCCGTGGGCCTCGCCGTACCATCTCTCGTAGGCAGCCAGGTCAGCCAGGCGAAAGTCGGCCGACAGGTCAATAATTCGCTCGGCTAGCTGACTAACGGCGGCGATACGCTGCTGCGCCTCGCCGTGGGGTAGCGCCAGGAACAGGACATCCATCGGCTCCAGAACGCGGGCCGAGGCGAACTTGAGGTCGGTAACACTGCGCAGGTTTGGGTGAACAGCGTGGACAGGTTTGCCCGTGTTGCTCTCAGAAGTAACTTGATGAACGGTGATATCGGGATGGCCGAGAAGCAGGCGCAGCAACTCACCGCCCGCGTAACCCGACGCGCCGATAATAGAGGCTCGCAGCATGGATTCCTCGTAGGACAGTAGTAGAGTGGGATGCAGACCCAATTATATCATAGCGGTCAGCGGCAGCGTTCCCAAAGCTGTTGACACGCAGCCCGCGCGCGTGTATGATGCCCAGTAGCGACTTCCACCCAGCGAGGCGATCCTGGCGTTCGTTACGAGGCGCAGGTAGACCGGACAACAACATTGTCGACACGAATGCGGATGAGTTATGACAACTATTGAAACCCCGCGCCTTATTCTGCGCCGCTTGACCCCCACCGACATGGATGCCTACTACGAGGCCGTCTTCGCGGACGCTGACGTGATGCGCTACCTGGCCACGCGCCGCCCCCTGCCGCGCGACGCCTTTGAGGCGCGCATCCCCGCCATGATGGTGGATCACTGGGAGCAGCACGGCTTCGGCCCGTGGGTCATCATCCACAAGGCCGACGAGCGGCTCATCGGCCACGCCGGGCTGCGCTACTGGCCCGACTCCAGCGAGGTCGAGGTCCTCTATGCGCTGACGCCCGCTACCTGGGGCCAGGGCTTTGCAACCGAGGCAGCGCAAGCGAGCCTGCGCTACGGCTTCGATGCCCTCGGCCTGGACCGCATCATCGCCGCCGCCTTCGCCGAGAACGTGGCGTCCCGCCGCGTGCTGGAGAAGTGCGGGATGCGGGACATGGGCCAGTTTATCTGGCGCGACCTGGAGTTGATTCGGTATGAGACGCGCCGCCCCTGGCCGCCCACCCTTCAAGCAGCGGGCTAGGGATACCAAGTCCCGTCAACAGGGCTGCCAGCCCCGTTCGAGGGGCTGCGCCCGTCTAGCCTGGCGGCTTTAGCTCCAGGCAGCGCCGAGGGAGATTCCCCATGCCCCATAGCACCGTCTGCCTGAGCTTCGATTTCGACGCCATGTCGGTGTGGTTCGGCTACCCCCATACCACGCCGTCCATGCTGTCGCGCGGCGAGTACGGGGCGCGGGTTGGCGTGCCGCGAGCGCTGGCGCTCCTTCGTGAGTATGACCTGCCCGCGACCTTCTTCATTCCCGGCCACACCGTCGAGTCCTTTCCCGCCGAAGCCGAGGCGATTCTGGCCGCCGGCCACGAGATCGCGCACCACTCCTACGCCCACGTTGACCCCAGCCAGCAATCGCCGGCCGAAGAGCGCGCCGACATGGAGCGCGGTCTGGCGACTCTGGCGCGGCTGGGCGTCACACCCGCCGGCTTTCGCTCACCGTCGGGTGATATGTCGGCGGCGACGCTCAACCTTCTGGAGGAGTACGGCTTCGCGTATGACTCCAGCCTGATGGCTGACGACTTCCGCCCCTACCGCCCCCGCATCGGCGACCAGGTGAGCCAGCAGACGCCGCTGGTGCGCGGGCGCGAGGCCGCGCTGTGGGAGATTCCCTTCTGCTTCGAGTTTGACGACTGGGTGCACTTCCAGTTCAACTTCAACCCCTACCGCAACGGCACGTCCGCGCCCAGCAAGGTACTCGAAATCTGGAGCGCCGACCTGGCCTGGATGGACGCGCACGTCGTCGGCGGCGTGCTGACTGTCGCCATGCATCCCCAGGTCATCGGTCGCGCCCACCGTGTCGCCATGCTGGAGGCGTTCATCCAGCGCGCCCTGGTCCTGCCCGGCCTGCGTTTCGCCCGCCTGGCCGATGTGGCGCAGGAGTTGGAGACCGCCCCCCCGCCCGCCGTCTAGACAGGGCTAACTTGTTGGATTCAACGGCCTCGCTTGGTGTGCCAGGCCTGTCCAGGTCGTGGCGCCTAAGCCAGGCCACGGGCGCGGGCCAGAAGGGTGGCAATGACCAGCGGCGCGTCCGCCAGTTCGCCCGCCACCACCCACTGGTACAACTCGGCGAAGGGCAGCCGTATCACCTCCACGAACTCATGGGCATCGCGGCCGGCCGAGGGAATCGCCCGCAGGCCACGCGCCAGGAAGATGTGAATCTTGGCGTCTACCGCGCCGCTGAAGGCCACCGTAGTCGTCAAGGGCAGTAGCTCGGCGGCCTGGATGCCCACCTCCTCGGCCAGTTCTCGTGACGCCCAGAGGGCCGGGTCGGCGTCGCGGTCTGCCCCGCCCCCCGGCAGTTCCAGCGTCACCCGCCCCAGGGGCGGGCGATACTGGCGGACCAGCGTTACCGTGCCATCGTCCCACAGTGGCAGAGCGACGACCGAGTCCCAGCGGGCAACGACCGTTGTCCACAAGATTTCGCCGTCAGGCGTCAGCCGCCGCTCCTCGACGATGTCGAAGCGACCGCGATAGCGGACGTGACGCTCGATAACCGGCCACGGGCCAAACGGCCCCGGCGTGTCGGTCATACGCCGACCGATGCCGCGCCCTCGGCCACCTGGAGCAGGTAGTCGACGACCCTGGCCGGGATATCGACCCCCGTCGGGGCGATGGAGTTACGAAACTCCATGGTGTAGTTGACCTCGTTGATGAGCAGGCCGCGGTCGGGGTCTTCCAGCACGTCGATGGCAACCACGCCGCCACCCACCGCCCGCGCCGCGCCCACGCACAGCTCGTTCAACGCCGGCGTAACCGGGCAGTTGCTGGCAACGCCACCGCGCGCCGTGTTGGTGATCCAGTGGGGCGAGTCGCGGTAGATGGCGCAGATGGTCTCGTCACCGACGACGAAGGCGCGGATGTCGCGGCCTGGCTTCTGAATGTACTCCTGGATGTAGAAGATGCTGTGGTGGTACGTGCCCAGCGTCTCCTTGTGCTCTAGAACAGCCTCAGCAGCCTCGCGGTCGTTGAGCTTGGAGATGAGCCGCCCCCACGAGCCAACGGCGGGCTTCAGGACAACGGGGTAGCCCATGTCTTCGATGGCGGCCAGCGCCGACTCGGGAGTGTAGGCAATTCTCACCCGTGGCGAGGGTACGCCGTTGCGCTCCAGCGCCGCCGTCGTCTTGAGCTTGTCGCCGCAGGTGTCGGCCACCTCATAGGTGTTGACGCACGCCACGCCGAAGTCCTGCAGAATACGCAGCGAGTACAGGGCGCGCGAGTGGTTGATGCAGCGCTCCAGGATGGCGTCGTACTGCCGCCAGGGGTCAGGGTTCCACAGGTCGAAGACGATCTCGCGGTCGTCCAGTCTGTCGTAGGGCACACCGCGCGCGTCGAGGGCGTCGAAGAGCATCTTTTCCTCAACGCGGATGCGGGAGCACAGGACGCCGATTCGCATCTACTCCCCCCAATCCTCTTCTTCCTCGGGCGCCAGCTCGAGGGTGGGCGGCTCCAGGCTGGTCACTTCCAGCTCCGAGCCGCACTCATCGCAGGTGAGAATCTCGCCGACGACGGTCTTGGGGCCAAGCTGAATCTCTGCCCCGCACTCGGGGCACTCAGCGGTGTTCATGGGTCAGTTCCTCCTCATGGTCATGGTACGAAGTAGCTCCCGTGGTAGGGAAACGCAAAGTCGCAAAGCAACTGTGTTGGAAGTCAAGTTAGGTGACAGACGGAGCCTGCCAGGGC
>CAZFUK010000421.1:0-5001 GCA_964522005.1 uncultured Anaerolineales bacterium
ATGCATCTCCTGCTCACCTTTGCCCCCGGCGTATCAACGAGTTGGCCCTGTCAGGGGGTGGTTGGCCCCTGTCCCGCTGATAGTGCGTTCCCGGCCGACATGTTAATTGACTACGTCCGCGTGTGGCAAAAACCGGCCTCCGGTGATACAATTGCGCCGACAACTAGCATTACCTCCCCCGCCAACGGGGCCAACGTCACCCGTAACTCACAGGTGACCATCGCCGCCAACGCCTCGGACAATACCGGTGTCACCAAGGTCGAGTTCTACGTAGGCAATACCCTGACGTGTACCGATACCTCGGCGCCCTATAGCTGCGCCTGGAGAGTGCCAGGGACCAAGAACGTCACCTACAACCTCGTCGCCAAGGCCTATGATGCCGCCGGTAACGTGGGAACCAGCAGCACAATCAGGGTGACGAGCAGGTAAACATCGTTGTCTGCTCTGTCTCTCTACTCTCGTCTCTCCTCTCTAAGGAAGGCCACCATGTTCGACGCCACTGCTTTCGACGCCACCTTCGATGCCCGCGTGCGGGACATCGTCGCCCACGCCGACGCCCACGCCCCGGCCTTCCACCAGCGGCTCGCGGCGGCGGGCCTGACGCCCTCTGACGTTCAGACCGCCGCCGACCTGGCCCGCCTGCCCATCCTGCGCAAGGACGACTTACTGGCCCAGCAGGGGGCCAACCCGCCCTTTGGCGGCCTGCTCACCGTTCCCGTCGGCAGCCTGCGGCGGGTCTTCCAGTCGCCCGGCCCCATGTACGAGCCGGAACCGAACACGCCGGACCCCTGGCGTTGGGCGCCCGCCCTCCGCGCGGCTGGCTTCGGCCCCGGTGACCTCGTCCTGGTCGCCTTTGGCTACCACCTGACGCCGGCCGGCGCCATGTTCGAGGAGGGCGCGCGGGCCGTGGGCTGTGCTGTCGTGCCCGGCGGCATCGGCGCCCAGGAGCAGCAGGCCCAGGCGATGGCCGCGCTGGGCGTGACGGGCTACATCGGCCTGCCGAGCTATCTCAAAGCCCTGTTGGAGAAGGCCGAGGCGATGGGGCACAGCCTGCGGGGAACGCTGACTAAAGCGTTTGTCTCGGCCGAGCCGCTGCCGCCCTCGCTGCGCGCCCTGCTCCAGGGCTACGGCGTCCAGGTCTGGCAGGGCTACGGGACGGCCGAGGCGGGCAACCTGGGCTACGAGATGGCCCCCGACGCGGGCTGGACAGTGCCCGACGACGCGCTGGTCCAGGTGTGCGACCTCAACGGCGGCCGGCCGCTAGGGCCGGGCGAGACCGGGGAAGTCGTCGTCACCCTGTTCGAGCCGGCCTATCCGCTGGTGCGCTTCGGCACCGGCGACCTGTCCGCCCTCCACGCCGAGCCGTGCCCGGTGACCGGGCGGCCGCGCCTGGTGGGCTGGCTGGGCCGGGCGGGCGACGCCGTCAAGGTGCGCGGCATGTTCTTACATCCGCGCCAGGCCCAGGCCGTGCTCGGCAAGCTGCCCAGGCTGGCGGCCTACCAGTTCGTCGTCACCCGAAGCGAGCACCTGGACCACCTGACGTGCCGCGTCGTCGCGGCGCCCGGCGCGGCCGCCGACGAGGTAGCGCTGGCCGTCCAGGCCGCCATCCGCGATGGCCTCAAGTTCCGCGCCGACGTCGAGCCGGTCGAGAGCCTGCCCGCCGACGCGAAGCCCATTGTGGATGAGAGGGTGTGGGAATAGGGTGGGGCGTGGCTCAGGTTTGAGCCTTGAGGACGCTAGTCGCCCAGGCCGCGTCCTCGTCGCCTAGCGGTGGAACGGGCGGCTGATTGTAGTCTATGACCAGGTCGTAGCCCGCCCGCGCGTAGACCCCTTGGATCAGACGGCCCAGGTCCACCTTCGGTTCGGTATCGTCGGGCAGCAGGGGCAGGGGGAAGGTGGGGATGGCCTGGCGCACGCCAAAGGGGTACAGTCGGGCGTGGAAGGGCTGGTCACGGCGGCGGATAAACAGGCGGTAGTCGCTGGCCGGAACCTCAGCGTGGGGCATAGGCTGCCCAGCTCGAAGCAAGTCTATCTCCACGAAGCCTACGTCTGTCCGCAGCAATTCCTCCCGCTTGCCGATGTAGACCTCGCGGTCGCGCCCTGGCAAAGTGTACCACAATGTAGTCGCCTGCCCCCTCTCCCGGCGGCGGGGAAAGATAGGCGCTGGGTGGGGCGTCAGGGAGAAGAGAGAGGAGGGGACGCTTGTCAATGGCGACGAAGTAACGCGGCCGAAGGAGGGGCGCCAGGTAGTCTCGCAATGCGCTAATCAAGCTATGATGGACGCTGCGCCAGAGGAGATGGTTCTCCAACCAGGGGTCCATGCCGGGCCAGGGATACGTCATCCTCCACCTCCTACGCCATCCACCGCGTCATACGCCAGATTCTAACCTCTTTCCCCCTCTTGTCCAACTGCCTCGTCAGCCTTTCGTGTCCCGTGGCCTGAACGCCACGGCTGTTTGGCGTAGCTGCCTTCTGCCTTCCCCTTCCGCCTTCACTCCCTGTTTCCCAGCACCAACACCAGCCACCCCACGAACCCTACCGCCGTCCCGACCAGGAACGCCTGGCCCATGCCGGCGCGCTGATACAGCCAGCCGAACACCAACGAGCCGCCGCCAATCGCCAGGCCGTCGCTCACCGCGCCGTAAAACGCCTGACCCGTCGCGCGCCACTGGGGGGGGACGAGGCTGTCCACGTAGGTGATGGCGGCGGCGTAGTAGGCGGCGGCGGCCATGCTGTGCAGGAACTGGAACGGCAGAATCAGGAACGGGTTAGCCAGGGCGCGCAGGAGCAGCCAGCGAATCGGCACGGCGGCGGTCAATACGATTAGGACGCGCCGAGCGCCATAGCGGCGGATGAGACGCGGCGTGACGGCCATGAAGGGCGCTTCGAGCGTGGCCGCGATGCCCCAGGCCGCGCCGACCGTCCAGCCAGGCGCGCCGAGTTCCTTGAAATACAGCGGCAGATAGGCCGTGGCGAGGGGGTGGGTGAATTGGAGCAGCACCAGGGCCAGCAGAAACAGCAGAAACTGAGGATTGCCGCGCGCCATCGTCCACGCCTCCCACCAGCGCGCGCCAAACTGGGCGCGGCTGCTGGGCAGGCGACGGCTCGCCAGGGCGGTGACCAGGATGCCGGCGACGAACAGGTAGACAATCCAGCCCACGTTGCGGTCCACCACCCAACTGCCGACCACAAACGAGGCGGCGGCGAAGCTGAGCGACCCCCACAGCCGAATCTGGGGGAAGCGCTCGCGGCGCGGGCTGAGGGCTTCCAGCGTGATAGCGTTGGCGATGGGCAGGATGGGCGAGCGGACCAGGGTCAGCGCCAGCAAGACGGCCATTGTCCAGGCGAAGCTCTGGCCGAGCGGCAACAGCAGGCCAAACAGCGCGGCCAGGACGCAGGCGGCCGTGACGAGGCGGCGCCGCATGCTTAGCACGTCGGCCACGATGCCCCACACGGGCTGCACCAGCAGCGACACAATGGGCGTCAGCCCGAACAGGAGACCCATCTGCACGCCGTCGAAGCCCGCCTGGGCCAGGTAGAGCGACAGGAACGGGTAGAGGACGCCAATGGCGATGTAGTGCCAGATGTAGAACAGGATGAAGGGGCGCAGGTTGGTGGTAGGGGGCGATTGGCTCATGCCCTCACGATACCACGAATGGCGGTCCGCGCCAAATTCCTGGATTCCCCGGTCTAGACCACTTGACACCCGGCAGGAGTTGAGTACAATAGGAATAGGCTCCTGTCTAGACAGGTTTATTCCCCACTCCTGACCCTTCGGTTGAGCGGTTGCCTCAGTTGCGGGTGTATTGACAGCGTATTCGCTCTGGACTACAATCAGGCTCGGCACCACGACGTGACCTATCTAGAGACGAGGAGAGCTTATGAGTTCAGTGGTTGTTCCCCAAGTGGGCGGACGCGCACCGGTGGACCCCCGCTGGCTGCGCGGGCTGGCCTCCAACTTCCTCTTGCGGCGCATCCTCAAAGCCATCCTGACCATCTGGTTCGTCACCTCGTTACTGTTCTTCCTGATTCGGCTCATGCCTTCCAACCCCCTGGAAATCTATATCCAGGAGTTGATGAGCCAGTATAGCATGTCCTACCAGGACGCCCGCAGCCAGGCGGCGTCGCTGTTCGCCCTGGACCTCGACGCGCCCCTCTGGCAGCAGTACGTCCGCTACATGAGCGGGCTGGTGCGTGGCGACCTGGGCACCTCGCTGCGCAGCCAGGGCACCAAAGTCACCGACATCATCGCCAAGTTCCTGCCCTGGACCCTGTTCAGCGTCGGCACCGCGCTGCTCATCAGTGTGGTCATCGGCGTGGGTCTGGGCATCGTCATGGCCTACCGCCGCGACTCGTGGCTCGATAACGTGCTCTCCGTCTTCGCCTCCATATCCAGCAGCGTCCCCCAGTTCATTTTCGCCGTCATGATCATCGTCTTCGGCGTGCGCTGGAAACTCCTCGACTTCGCCGCGCTGCGCGGCTCCACCTCGCCCGGCATCGAACCGGGCTTCACCTTCGCCTTTATCAAAGATGTCTTCTACCACGCCTGGCTGCCCATCGCGGTCTATGTTCTCACCTCCATCGGCACCTGGATGTTGAGCATGCGCAACAACACCCTGGCGACGCTGGGCGAGGACTACGTCACCGTTGCCCGCGCGCGCGGCCTGCGCGATAGCCGCATCGCCACCTCCTACGTCGGGCGCAACGCCGCGCTGCCCCTGGTCACCTCGTTCGCCCTGGCCCTGGCCTACTCGGTCGGCGGCTCGCCCGTCGTCGAGGACACGTTCAAGTATGTCGGCCTCGGCTACTACCTGGTTCAGTCCGTCTTCCAGCGCGACTACTCGCTGATGCAGGGCTGCTTCCTCGTTCTGACCGTCGCCGTCGTGACCGCCAACATGATTACGGACCTGCTCTACGGCGTGCTCGACCCGCGCATCCGCATCGGTGGAGGAGAATAGGCATGGCGACCGCAACTCCCTCACTCGAACGTCGGTCTCCCCT
>CAZFUK010000422.1:0-4992 GCA_964522005.1 uncultured Anaerolineales bacterium
AGAGCTTGCCGTCGCGCTCGGTCGGCTCGAACGGCGGTCTGGCCCACTCGTCGGGCTTGACTGGCTGGACGTCGTAGTGGCCGTACACCAGGAGGGTCGGCGCGCCCTCGGCGTGCAGCCAGTCGCCGTAGACGACGGGGAAGCCCTCAGTCGCCAGGACTGCCACGTTCTCCAGGCCAATGCCCCGCATGTGCTCGGCCAGCCAGTCGGCGGCGCGGGTCATGTCGGGCTTATGGGCGTCCAGGCGGCTGACGCTGGGGATGGTGAGCCAGTCCTTGAGCTGGGCGACCGCCTCGGCCTGGCGCTCGCGGGCGTAGGTGAGGGGGGTGGAAGTGGTGGAAGGCATAGATGCTCCGGGCGACGGAAGACGGAAGACGGAGGACGAAAAAGGCTTTAGGTCTTCCGTCCTCCGTCCTCCGTCCTCCGTCGTCAGACAATCGTCGGTTCCATGTACTCGCCAAAGACCTGGCGCAGGACGGTCATCATCTCGCCCAACGTAGCGTAAGCGCGCACGGCGTCCAGGATAAAGGGCATCAGGTTGGCGTCGCCCTGGGCCGCGTTCCTCAGTTGCTCCAGCCGCAGGCGCACGGCGTCCTGGTCACGCTCGCGGCGCACGCGCTCCAGCCGCTGAATCTGCAACTCGTAGCCCTTGGGGTTCATGTCCAGGATGGGAATCTGGAGCGGTTCCTGGCTCACATAGTCGTTGACGCCGACGATGGTCCGCTCGTGGCTATCAATCTCCCACTGGTAGCGGGCGGCCGCGTCGGCGATGGCGCGCTGGAAGTAGCCCGCTTCGAGGGCCGGAATGACGCCGCCGAGGGCGTCCACGTCGCTGAAGACCCGCCGCGCCTGGCGTTCCATCTCGTCGGTCAGCGCCTCGATGAAGTACGAGCCGCCGAGCGGGTCCACCGTGTTGGTCACGCCGCTCTCGTGGGCGATGATTTGCTGGGTACGCAGGGCGATGCGGACGGCCATCTCGGACGGCAGGGCGAGCGCCTCGTCCATCGAGTTGGTGTGGAGGGACTGGGTGCCGCCGAGGACCGCCGCCAGCGCCTGGATGGCCGTGCGGACGATGTTGTTCTCCGGCTGCTGGGCGGTCAGCGAGACGCCGGCGGTCTGCGTGTGGAAGCGCAGCCACCACGAGCGTGGGTTCTTGGCCCCGAACGTCTCGCGCATCTCGCGCGCCCAGATGCGGCGGGCGGCGCGGTATTTGGCGATCTCCTCGAAGAAGTCGTTGTGGGCGTTGAAGAAGAAACTCAGGCGCGGGGCGAAGTCATCAATGTCCAGGCCGCGTTCGAGGCTCCAACGCAGGTACTCGAAGCCGTCGGCCAGGGTGAAGGCGAGTTCCTGCGCCGCCGTCGAACCCGCCTCGCGGATGTGGTAGCCGGAGATGGAGATGGGGTTCCATCTCGGCATGTGCCGCGCGGCGAACTCAATCGTGTCCACGACCAGGCGCATCGAGGGACGTGGCGGGAAGATGAACTCTTTCTGGGCGATGTACTCTTTGAGGATGTCGTTCTGGATGGTGCCCGCCAGCTTCGCCATTGGCACACCGCGCTTCTCGGCGGCGACGATGTACATGGCCCAGATGATGGCCGCCGGGCTGTTGATGGTCATCGAGGTGGTGACCTTGTCCAGCGGGATGCCGTCAAACAGGATTTCCATGTCGGCCAGCGAGGCGACCGCCACGCCGCACTTGCCGAACTCGCCCGGCACCAGGGGGTCGTCGGTGTCGTAGCCGTAGAGCGTCGGCATGTCGAAGGCGACGGACAGGCCCGTCTGGCCCTGCTGGAGCAGGTACTTGAAGCGGGCGTTGGTCTCCTCGGCCGTGCCGAAGCCGGCGAACATGCGCATCGTCCACAGCTTGCCGCGGTGCATGGTGGGGTGGATGCCGCGCGTGAAGGGGTACTCGCCCGGCCAGCCGATGTCACTCTCGAAGTCCTTGTCCTTCAGGTCGGCCGGGCTATACAGCCGCTCGATGGGCAGACCCGACGTGGTGACGAACTGATCCTGGCGCTCTGGCCCCCGCTCCAGCGCTGGCTTCAGCGTATTCTCTTCCCACTCGCGCTCACGCGCTTCCGCCGCGATACCGTGTTCGACGTTGAACATAGACGCCTCCTAGGCGAATTAAGAAGTCAGAATTAAGAATTAGGAACCCAGACCGAGATTGGACCTACGGCGGTTGATGATGGTCACGAAAATGGCTATCAGCTGGTTGGTTTCGTCTAAGAGCGGGGCTAGTCGGTCCAACGCCACGATTTCCCCCTCGTGCAAAAGCTCAAGCTAGTACAGCGACTCCTCTAGTTCCTTAAGACAGTCACCCATCTTTGCCAGAAACTCGGCATCCGAACGCGAGCGGTAAGCCTCACGATAGTTGGCCCCGACCGACGTACCAGAGCGTAGGAGTTGGTGGCCCAGCACTTGCGCATCTGCTCGGCGAGGAAGGGTCGTGTAGAGGCGGACGACCTGTAGCACGAGACCCTTCGTCCGTTTGCGCAGGTCCTCGCCACTTTCTGGCCGCCCGCTGTTCTGCCCTTTCATAATTTTTAATTCCTAATACTTAATTCCGACCATGCGATCAACCCACGCTGCGATCAAATCCCGGGTCTTCCTGTTCAAGATGGGCATATCGTGGCCGGTCCTGGGCAGGACGACGATCTCCTTGGGCGGAACCGCGTGGTCATGGAGCAGGCGCGCCTCGTTAGGGTGGACCAGCATGTCCCACTCGCCGTGGATGAACAGGATGGGGACCCGAATGCGGTCCACCAGGTCGAGCGGCTGGGTGGGGACGGGCTTGAGCTGGCCGACGCGCGTGTTGCGCAGGAGGCGCAGGTAGGGCGGACCCCACGGGTGGTTGAAGGACATCTCCAGGGCCACGCGGGTCATCGGGTAGTGGAAGCGCGTGAAGTCGGCGAACGCGCCAATGGTGACGACGCCGTCAATCCCGCCGTAGAGCGCGGCATAGCGTATCACCGTCGCACCGCCCATACTGCTGCCAATCAGGACGATACGCTGGTACCCCTGCGCTCGCAAATAGCGTACCACCGCGTCCAGGTCGAGGATTTCGCGCTCGGTAAAGGTGCAGACGCCGGTGCTCTCGCCGTGGCCGCGAAAGTCGAAGGCCACCGCGTCGAAGCGTTCGGCCAGAGCTTCGACAAAACCAGGGATGGCCTTGAGGGTCTTGTGGCTCATGAAGCCGTGGCAGTAGACACACACGAGGTCACTGCCGCGCTGGAGGTGGACCCCTCGGATGGTGACACCGTCGAGGGTCGTGACGGAGAACTGGCGGTGCGGGACGCGGTAGGCGCGCTGGCTAAAAGCGGGCAGGCGCAGGCGTTCTAGTCGGGTATTCAAGGTTGACTCGCAGCGGGTCGTTTAGGAAAGTATAGCATGGGCGGGGGTGGAAGGGAAAACGGGCAGCCAACGGCCAGACCTGACAGGTCTTCAAGACCTGTCAGGTCTCGGAAGCTACGGCACAATCTCAATCGTTGCCAAGGGCAGATTGGGTTGAGGGCCAAGCCGGAGGCTGTAGCGACCCGGCGCGAGGGTCGGCGGCAGGGTCAGGATGTGGATCGCGCTTATCGTATCGCCTTGCCGCCACTCGGCCAAGGGGTAGCTCTGGCCCGGCGTCACGTCGGTTTCGACGCCGGTCGACTCCAGGCTCAACGTTAAGCTGGATGACAGGCGCGGGGCGTCCCGTTCCGCCCGCCAGACGAGCGTTATCTGGACCTCGTCGCCGGCGTGGATCGGCGTGTCGGGGGCGTGGTCGAAGCCGCGCTTGTGGAAGCTGTAGCCCAGCAGGGTCAGGTCCCCGACGGCCGCGCCCGACCGATAGGGCAGGTTGAAGACCTCGACGGGCGGCGGGCTGGCCGGGCGGGTCAGCGTCACCTGGCCGAGGACCAGGTAGTCGCGGCCGTCGGGCAGGGGCAGCCGCTGGCCCGTGGCGGCCCGGTACAGCCCCACACGTACCTCGGCCTGTCCCGGCGGGGCGCCGAACGGGACGAGCACGCCGTGGTTGTCGTCGCGCGTCTCACCGGCGACCCAGCCCGCTGTCGGCCGACCGCCCGGCGCGGCGTCGCGCTGACCGAGGATGAGGCCGTTCGCCCCCACCAGGTGGACAAACACCTTGATGTCGTCCTGGACCGCTGTCTCGGCGGCCCAGCGCAAGCCGACCGGCAGGACATCGCCCGCCTGGACACTCGTCTGGCCCAGGCGAGCCTCGCCCAGCCGAAGCTGCTGGCCGAGCACGGCGTTCACCGGCCGCCAGTCACCGGCTGCTTTGGGGAAGGCGTACAGCGTCAGCCGCAGGTTGCCCCACCAGCTATCCATCGCCTGGTAGCCGTGGCTCCCCAGCCAGCCCTCGACAATCCCCTGCGGATCGCTCTCGTTGGTAGCCCAGAAGAGGCCAAATAAGCGGTCGTGTCCCTGTGCCAGGCGGGTCAGTTCGGCTTCGGTGGCGGCCTTGTCGGGCGGGCGCTGGCGGGGCAGCGGGTAGACGGGCAGGCTGTCGTGGTAGTACAGGCCGAAGACTTCAACCTGCGACGGCGCGTTGACCAGGACACCGTCGCCGGGGCGGCCCGCCGCCGTGATGTAGCGGGCGATGCCGCGATAGTCGTCGCGGGCCTGGCGCGGGTCAAAGTAGTAGCCCGCCAGCCCACTCGCGGCGACAGTCATGAGGGCAACGAGCAGGACCAACGAGACAGGCGGCCCCAGGCGGCGGTTCCAGCGCAGCGGCACGAGCGCCCCGCGCGCCACGAGCAGGGCGAACGGCGGCAGGGCGACGAGCAGGAACTTGGGGTTGTACATGGGCCGCCGCAGCGAGAGGACGGCCATGACCAGCAGCGGGACGACAAGGTAGAGGATGGCGGGGAGCTGACCTAACCCCCCGCCCCCCTTCCCTGGCAGGGAAGGGGGAGTCCGACTCCCCTCCCCTCGTAGGGGAGGGGCAGGGGGAGAGGTGGGGGGCAGCTGACCTAACCCCCCGCCCCCCTT
>CAZFUK010000423.1:0-4985 GCA_964522005.1 uncultured Anaerolineales bacterium
TCAACCCCAACGACCATGTCAACATGGGGCAGAGCAGCAACGACGTGATTCCGGCCGCCATCCACGTGGCCGCCTACATGGAAGTTCACGACAACCTGCTGCCCGCCCTCAAGCACCTGGAGGAGACGCTCCGCCGCCGCGCCGAGGACACCCACGACGTGGTCAAGACGGGCCGCACGCACCTCATGGACGCGATGCCCGTCCGCATGGGTCAGCAGATCAGCGGCTGGGCCACCCAGGTCGCCCATGCCCGCCAGCGCCTGGAAGCAAGCGGGCCGCGCCTGGGCCAACTCGCCCTCGGCGGCACGGCCGTCGGCACGGGCATCAACGCTCACCCCGAGTTCGGGCGGCGCATCGCGGCGGTCCTCGCCAAGTTGACCGGGCTGCCCTTTGTCGAGGCGGACAACCACTTCGAGGCCCAGGCGGCCATGGACACGGCGGTGGAACTCAGCGGCCAGCTCAAGGCTTACGCAGCGGGGCTGATGAAGATCGCCAACGACATGCGCTGGATGAACAGCGGTCCGCAGGCGGGGCTGGGTGAAATCGCCCTGCCCGCGCTCCAGCCTGGCTCGTCCATCATGCCGGGCAAGATCAACCCGGTCATCCCCGAAGCGACGATGATGGCCTGCGCCCAGGTCATAGGCAACGACCTGACCGTCACCATCGGCGCGCAGATGGGCAACTTCGAGCTGAACGTCATGTTGCCCGTCATCGTCTACAACCTGCTCCAGTCCATTGAATTACTCGCCAGCGTGTCGCGAGTCCTGGCCGACAAGGCGGTCGCGGGCTTCACGGTGAACCGCGAGATGATCGCGGACCTGGTGGAAAAGAACCCCATCATGGTGACGGCGCTGAACCCGATTATCGGCTACCAGACCGCCGCCAAGATCGCCAAGCGCGCCTACGCGGAGGGACGGCGGGTGAAGGACGTGGCGCGCGAGATGACCAGCCTCTCGGCCGAGGAACTGGACCGCTTGCTCGACCCGGCCGACTTGACCGAGGGCGGCATCAAGGGTGGTGGTGGTGGCGGATAAGCCTCAGCCGCCACGGGAGGACGAGCCTTCGCTGGTTCCGTCCTTTATGCGCCACTCAACCGTCGGCTCCGTGCCCGACCGACAAACGTTTGAGGAGTTGCGTACCCTCCAGCGGCGTGGGCCGTCGCGGGCCGGCGCCCTGATGGCGGTCGTGCTGCTGGCGAGCCTGTTGCTGGTTCTGGGCGTCGGCGCGTGGACGCTCCTGGGCCGCAACCGTGCCGGCGCCAACCTCGCCACCGAGCCGACGCCTGACCTGCCTCCGCCCGTTGTCTTGCTGGCTCCGACGGGTCAGCCGACGGCGGGGGCGAGCGCGCCGACAGCCGCCGCGACGAGTGGGCCGGCCGTCGTGCCCCCACCGCCTGGACGGCAGCCGCGCGACTTCGTCACGCCTGGCCCATCGCCGGTGGGAGCGGTCGAGCCGACGGCGCCGCCCACGCCGCTCCCGGCCACACCTACGCCAGGGGCGTCGCCCCTCGCCACCAGTCCCAGGCCAGGCGAGGCCACGCCAACGCGGCGAGCGACCGACGCGGGGCCGGTCGTGGCGCTGCAACGGCCTAATGGGCCACCGATTCGGGCGCCCCGTCTGGCAGGGTCAGGGCTGAAGTCCATCACCGATCTCCAGGAGCGGCTGGACCGGGCGGGCGCGGTCCCCGTGCCCATCGACTCGCCGGTCTTTGGGGCGGCGGGCTGGCAAGGGCCACAGGACCTGAGCGGCCAGGTGTGGACCGGCTGGGACACCGCCAACCTGTACCTGCTGGTCCAGGTGACGGATGATGTCTTTGTCCAGGAAGCCACGGGTATCCTGCTCTACCAGGGCGACAGCATCGAGGTGCAGTTCGATGCGGACCTGGCGGGCGACTTTACCAGCCGGGTCTACAACGACGACGACTGGCAAATCGGCCTCTCGCCCGGCAACCTGGTCGGCCCAAACCCCCAGTGGCAGTGGTGGGTCTACCGAGGCAATCCAGGCGCGGGCAGCATCCAGATTCAGGCTCGGCTGGACACGGACGGCTATACCCTGGCGGCGGCCATCCCATGGTCGCTGCTGCGGACCGAGCCGCGCCAGGGCATGACCTACGGCTTCGCGCTGAACATCAACGACAACGACACGGCGGGCACGAAGCAGCAGGAGAGCATGGTCTCGACCTCGCCGGTGCGGCAGCTCAACGACCCCACCAGTTGGGGCACGCTCGAACTGACAGGCGCGGCGCCGTAACGAGCGTGGAGTAGACCCGATGATTTGCCCTAACTGCGGCGCGAACAACAGCGCGGGCCGCAACTACTGCTACAACTGCGCGGCCCCCCTGACCGAAGCGGCGCGGCGCACGGCGGGTGATGCGCCTAGTCCCACCGCGCCGCCCGCGCCGCCTGTCAACCCACCCAGCCGCGCCGCTGAGCCTCCGCCGTCCTACTCCCCGCCGCCCGGCCCGCCGCCCGTCACAGGCAACGAGGCGGGGATGGGCGGGCAGGGGGCGCTCCCGCCTGAAACATGGCCTGCCCCACGCCCGGCCCCCGGCTATCCACCCCCCGCCTCACCCCCACCAACCTATGCGCCGCCCGCCCCGGCGCCCGCCTCGTCACGCTTCCCGCTGGTCCTGGCCGGCCTCATTGGTCTCGCTCTGCTCCTGGGCCTCGCCGGCTGGTCGCTCCTGGGCGGGCGTTCCACCGCCAACCCCACGCCCGCGCCCGCCGCCGCCAAGCCTGTCGGCGCCACGGCCACCCCCCGGCCCACCGCCCCACCCCCGGCGCGTGTCCGCCCCGGCGAGGCCCTGCGCGTACCCCATGCCGCGCGGCCCCCCGTCCTGGACGGCGCGCTGGCGGGTGACTGGGCGGGCGAAGGCTACCCGGTGGACTACGTCGTCTACGGGCCAGAGAACCTGAGCGGCCCCAACGATCTGAATGGTCGGCTGTGGTTCGCCTGGGACGACCAGACCTTCTACCTGGCGACCCTGGTGCAGGATGACGTCTTCAGCCAGCCGAGTCGGGGTGAGCAGCTCTACCTGGGCGACAGCGTCGAAATCCAGTGGGACGTCGACCTGCAGGGCGACTTCGACTCCAACGAGTTCAACGCCGACGACTGGCACATCGGCCTCTCACCCGGCAACTTCCGCGACACGCCCCCGGAAGCCTACGTCTGGACCCCACGCGCCATGACAGGTACGGCGGCGGGAGTTCAGGTGGCGGCCCAACGCTTTACCACGGCGGAGGGCGGCCAGGGCTACACCCTCGAAGCGGCCATCCCCTGGCGGCTGCTCAACGTCGTGCCGGCCGGCGGGCAGGCCTTCGGCTTCACCTTCTCCATCACCGACGACGACCTGCCCACCCCCGCCCAACAGTCTATGCTCTCGACTTCGCCTAACCGTGAGTGGCACAAACCGCTCACCTTCAATACGCTCATCCTCCAGCCCTAGCCTGGCGGAGGAGGGAGGAAGCCTATGCGTAAGGGACCGACTGTCCTCGAGGCGAAACGCCTGGGGACCATCGTGTGTAATGACCAGACGACTATCCTGGAAGCCGCCACGCAGATGGACGAGGACGATATTGGCTCGCTCGTCGTGGTGGACGATGAGGGCTGCCTGGCCGGGATTATCACCCGCTTTGACCTGCTCCGCGCCCAGGTGGCGGCGGAGGACTGGTCCGGCCGGCCTGTCGCCGCGTACATGAGCCGCCAGGTGATTACCGTGCCGCCGAGCGCGCTGCTGATGGACGTGGCGCGGCTGCTGGTCGAGAACCGCATCCAGCGCGTCGTCGTGGCGGAGGAAACGCACGGCAAACAGCGGCCGCTGGCGGTGGTCTCGGCGTCCGACATTGTGTACCATATGGTCAAGACCCGCTCTTAATCACGAAAACAGGTGAGGGAAACAGCTATGGAATTCAGAAATTACATTAATGGAGCGTGGACTGAGGCGCATAGTGGCGAGTGGTTCGATACCCTCAACCCGGCCACTGGCCGGCCGCTGGGCCGGGCGGCTCTCTCCACCCGCGAGGATGCTCTGGCCGCGATTGAGGCGGCCCAGCAGGCTTATCGGTCGTGGCGGCTGACGCCCGCGCCCCGCCGCGGCGAGTACCTCTATGAGTTTGGCCGGCTCATCCGCGAGCGCAAGGAGGAGATTTCGCGCTTCCTGACGATGGAGATGGGCAAGGTGCTGCCCGAAGCGCGCGGCGATGTCCAGGAAGCGGTGGACATGGCGTTCTACATGGCGGGGGAGGGGCGGCGGCTGTTCGGCGTGACCGTGCCGAGCGAGTTGCCCAACAAGTTCGCCATGGCCGTGCGCGACTCCATCGGGGTGTGCGGCGTCATCACGCCCTGGAACTTCCCCATCGCCATCCCCTCCTGGAAGATCTTTCCGGCCCTCATGGCCGGCAACACCGTTGTCTTCAAGCCGTCGGGCGAGACGCCCGGCCTGGCGACCAAGTTTGTCGAAATCTTCCACGACATCGGCCTGCCGCCCGGTGTGGTCAACCTGGTGCATGGGCCAGGCGCGGAGGTGGGTGAGGTGCTGGTGGAGCATCCCGCCGTGAAAGTCGTCTCGTTTACCGGCTCGACGCGCACCGGGCGGGTCATCGCCGAGCGAGCGGGGCGGCTCAACAAGAAGCTTCACCTGGAGATGGGCGGCAAGAACGCCATCATCGTCATGGACGACGCCGACCTGGACCTGGCGCTGGAAGGCATTGTCTGGAGCGCCTTTGGCACCAGCGGCCAGCGCTGCACGGCGGCCAGCCGCGTTATCGTCCACCGCGCCGTCAAGCCCGCGTTGACCGAGCGGCTGCTGGCGCGTGTTCAGGCGTTGCGTCTGGGCGACGGCCTGCTCCCGACGACGGACGTGGGGCCGGTCATCAACCAGGCGGCGCTGGACAAGATTCACGGCTATGCCGGTGTAGCGCGGGGCGAGGGGGCGCACGTGCTGCTGGGTGGCGAGGTCTGGCAGAACGGCGGCGGATTTTTCTATC
>CAZFUK010000424.1:0-4979 GCA_964522005.1 uncultured Anaerolineales bacterium
GGCTTCAGGGTCGGTATAGTGGAACTGAATGATGACGCCCGACTTGGCAATCTTGGGCGCGACGGTGGGGTCCGTCTTGGCGCGGTCCATCAGTTCACCGATGGTAGCGTAGACTTCCTCGGAGCTTTTGAATTTGGGCATGTCTCCTCGCCAGCAGACTCTCGTTGTCTTCAGTCGGTTTATGAGGGTTTTAGAGGCTACAATTCGATTATATCGGAAATACCGCACTGCGTCAAGGCCCGACCATCCAGGCGGAGGGGGATTTTGACGCAGTGCATCAAAACAGGCGCTAATTGAGTAAGGAATGGCGGTCTGGGTTCACTAAGTGAGTAGAGCAGAAATGACGCGACGCGTTATAGAATGGGGAGGGGCTTGACATTCATGACGCAGCGTGTTATAATAAGGACAAGAATGACGCGCCGCGTTATCGTCATCACGCAAAGCTAAACCTGTATTCGCAAATCGCCGCCGCAGGAGCGGCAAGGAGAATCACAATGCCCGCGAAGAAGAAGACTGTGGTCGAGGCCGAGGCCGAGCCGAAGATGGAGAAGGCCGAAGCTGTGGTTGATAAGGTCGAGACCAGGGCCAAGAAGGTGAATAAGGCCGCCTCCACCAAGGTCGAGGAAGTGATCGAGGAGACGGCTGCCGGCAGCCGCCGCTTGCTCAAGGTCCAGTTCCCCAAGCCAGTCCGCACCGTGTATCTGGCCGGGCTGGGCGCGGTGTCCATGGCCCAGGATGAGACCGAGACCGTCATGCACAAGCTGGTCGAGCAGGGCACGGAGGCCGAGAAGGAAGGCCGCCAGTGGCTGACCCGCATGGTGAAGCGGCAGCGCAAGCAGACGGAGAAGGCCGCCGACGAGGTTGAGGTGCGTGTAGAAGGTTACACCGACCGCGTCGAGGAGACCGTCGAGAAGATTCTGGCGCGGCTGAATATCCCCACCCGCGACCGCGTCGAGCACACAGTTGAGAACGCCCTGTCCCGCCTCAACGTTCCGACCAAGAACGACATTGATCGCCTGTCGGCCAAGATCGCCGAGCTGTCCGAGAAGGTGGACAACCTGAAGGCCGTCAATAACGGTCACAAGGTCGAGGCGTAAGCGTCTCACCGACCGAGACACACACCAACAGCCGGACGGAGGGCGGAGGACGGTGTCCTCTTCCCTCCGTCTGCGGTGTTAGGCGCGGCGGCGCAGGCGCATATTCAGATTTGACGTACTGCGTCAAGAGTCTATACTTGAAAGTGGAGCCACGACACAGTGGAGACGGATACCATCCCCGGCGCTGGAGGCCTGACGATGCGCGTCATCAAGCGCTATCCTAATCGGAAACTGTATGATACGGAAGCCAAGGCCTACGTCACCCTCGATGGCATCGCCGAGTTGATTCGAGGCGGGGCGGACATCCAGGTCGTTGATCACGAGACAGGCGAAGACCTGACCACGGTGACCCTATCGCAGATTATCCTGGAACTGGAAAAGAAGCAGGGGCACGCCCTGCCGAAGGGTGTGCTCACCTCGCTCATCCGAACCGGCGGCGATACCCTGGACATGTTCAAGCGTTCGTTCTACACCTCGCTCGGCGCGATGCGTCTGCTCGAAGACGGGATCGAACGCCGCGTGGACCTGCTGGTGCGGCGGGGTCAGATGTCGGAAGACGAAGGCCGCGAACTGCGCGAGAGCCTGATCAAGAACCACCTCGACGTGGACGGCGAAGGCACCGAGGGCAGCAACCGCGCGGTGGATGTGGCGCTGGACCGGCTGAACATCCCCTCGCGTAGCGACTTCAAGCGGCTGAGCGTCCAGTTAGAAGAGCTAACCGCCAAACTGGACACGCTCCTGCACGTCGAGACCGAAGAGGCCGCCACCGAGAAGCATACGGAGAAACCTGGGTGACAGGGTGAGACGCCAGCATCGAGAAAGGCCCACGCTGTCCCTTCTACTAAGGTGCATAAGTTTACTGGGTTGAATCACCTGCAACCTGGAGACAAAGGTGTCCCAAACACTCACCCTGATGCCCAACGTCAAAACAGCCCTTGTCCTGGCCGGCGGCGGCTTGACCGGCGCGGTGTACGAGATTGGCGCCCTGCGGGCCATTGATGACCTGCTGGTGGACCTGGACACTTCCCGCTTCGACATCTACGTGGGCACGAGCGCGGGCGCCATGATCGCCGCCTTCCTGGCGAACGGTATCAGCCCCGCCGAACTGATGCGCGGGCTGGACAGCCAGCACCCCCTCTATCGAGGCCCACGCCGCCGCGACATCTTCTCCCTCAACGTTGGAGAGTGGGCCGAGCGCGCGCGCGACCTCCCGCGCACGCTGTTGGGTGCGGGCACCCACTATCTGCGCCACTGGCGCGAGATGCGTCCAGTTGACGCGGCCCTGTCGCTCACCGAGGCTATCCCCACCGCCTTGTACCACAATCTGGGTCTGGCCGGCTACGTCCGCGAAGTGGTCGGGTCGGCCGGTGGCAGCGACTCGTTCATGGACCTGGACCGCGAGCTATACATCATCGCCACCGATCTGGACAACGGCGAGCGTGCAGTGTTTGGCGAGGGCGACCTGGCCGACGTGCCCATCTCCCTGTCCGTCGCGGCGTCGTCCGCCGTGCCCCTGCTCTACCGCCCCGTCCGCATTAAAGACCACGACTATGTGGACGGCGGCGTGCGCGGCATGGCGAGCCTCGACGTCGCCATCGAGCACGGCGCGAAGCTGGTCGTCGTCGTCAACTCCGCCGTACCGCTCGACAACAGCGAGCGCAGCCGCGTCCCCTTCCTGAACCCTAAGGGCCGCCGCCTCAGCGACAAGGGCGCGCCCGCTGTGGTCGCCCAGGTCTATCGTACCCTGTTCCACTCTGGCCTGTCCTACCACATCAAGCAGGTGGCGCGCCGCCACCGCGACGTGACCATTATCGTCATCGAACCGGACCCGACCGACAGCTCCATGTTCTTCTTCAACAGCATGCGCTACTCGGCGCGGCTGACCATCGCCCAGCACGGCTACGAGTCGGTCACCCTCAACCTGGCCCAGGATTACCACCGCTACAAGGAGATTCTGAGCCGCTTCGGCATTCGCATCACCCCGCGTCTCGTGGCGCAAGAGTTGGAGCGCATGCATCAGGCCGCCAACTCCGAGCAGGCCATCCGCGAGGTCATGGAGGACGAAACGTCGCACCCGACCAGCCATCCCGCCCCTCTGCCAGCCGCGACGCGCCCTGCCCCGCCGCCCATGCCCGCCGTCCCCGATGGGCACGCCCGCCGCGCCTCGCCCACCGACCAGCTTGACCGAGTGTTGCAGGAGCTAGAGGCCAAACTTGAGGCGCCTCCGACGCGCAGCAAACGCGCCTCGGCGTAACCTCCACCCAATATCGTCCGAAGGGATGATAGTCTCCATCTTGACACCCCCACCTGGGCCGTGATATACTGCGCCCAGGTTTTTCTTTGGCCCTGCGCGGCCAGCCAGCCACGAGACGAAAGGAGCTAGAAATTATGCAAGTCAGTGCCATCCTCTCGCTCTCGGAGTGCGTCGGCGAGTGACGAGTCTTCACTAGCGCGACCGCCCGATTTCGAGGATGACGGTTTGGGCCAGGCCCGAACCACGCCGACCCTGGACGCGTGTATCCAGCCGGCGCAATACGCCAGCAGAACCACTGGTTCGCCACCCATGAGAGTGACTATCAGTGTCATGCTGAGCGAAGCGAAGCATCTCGCTTCTGTAAGTCGAGACCTTCGCTCCGCTCAGGGTGACAGTCATCATCATGGCGCCGTCTGGCGTGAGACAAGGGTCATCCCGACTCGCGGCGGCACGATGGAACAGTCTCGGCCACGGGCGCACTCCTGCCCCGTGGCCGATTGATTCAGGGACACTATTCCCTTGCGTGGGGATAGGTATCTCTCCTGTGGGTCGGTCATGGGTACTCCCCTGGCCGACCTTTTTTTATTCTGTAGGGGTGGGGTTTCCCCATCCGTTGACAGGCCAGGGCGAGTGAATGTCAACCTGAAGGGCGAGGTGACCTCGCCCCTACCAACACACGATAACGACGACGATCAGCGGAGCACTCAGACGATGCGTAACTACGCTCACTTGCTCGACGACTACGAAGACGACGACCAGCTGCGCTACCGCAAGACGCGCAAAAAACCGAATAAAGCGCCCATCACCCTGGCCGACCCGGAAGTCGGCTACCAGGACGACTTCCGACCCACCTTTCCGCCCGACCCAGACAAGCACGAGTACCACTGGGTGGTGGACTATCTCAAGGGCTTCTACCATGACCAACTCATCGCCGATGTCCTGCACCGCGTCAAGGGCGGCAAAGAGGCCAATGTCTACTGTTGCGAAGCCCACCCGGTGACCGGCGTAGACCTGCTGGCGGCCAAGATCTACCGCCCCCGCGAGTTTCGCAGCCTGCGCAACGACGCTGTCTACCGCCAGGGCCGCCGCGTCCTGGGGGGCGACGGCAAGCTCGTCAAGAGCGACCGCGAGCTCCACGCCGTCGCCAAAGGCTCGTCCTTTGGCAAGCGGCTGGCCCACACGTCCTGGCTGGCGCATGAGTATGAGACGCTCCAAAGGCTCTACGCCGCCGGCGCGGACGTGCCCAAGCCCTGGGCGGTGGCCGACAACGCCATCCTGATGGAGTACCTGGGGGAGGCGGGGGCCGGCGCCCCGACGCTGCATGAGACGCGGCTGGCCCCCGACGAGGCCCGCCCCTTGCTCGACCGGGTGGTTCATAACCTGGACCTGATGCTGGGTCAGGGACGCGTCCACGGCGACCTGTCGGCCTTCAACATCCTGTACTGGGAGGGCGACATCCGCCTGATTGACTTCCCGCAGGTGGTGGACATCCACACCAACCGCGACGCCTGGGACATCTTCCGCCGCGACGTGGAGCGTGTCTGCCAGTACTTCGACCGCTACGGCGTCGCGCCCAACGCCCACCGCCTGGCGACCAAGCTCTGGCGGCGCTACGTGCCCGAGGACGA
>CAZFUK010000425.1:0-4968 GCA_964522005.1 uncultured Anaerolineales bacterium
ACAATGGACTAGGGACGGACTATGGAGAACTCCCTAATCCCTCTTCCCCAATCCCGAACTTCTAGACGCGGCGCTTCTTGGGCGGCCGGCAGCCGTTATGCGGAATCGGCGTCACGTCGCTGATGGAGCGGACGCGCAGCCCGGACGCCTGGAGCGCCCGAATCGCATTCTCGCGGCCGGGGCCAGGCCCCTTCACAAACACGTCCACCTCGCGGACGCCGTGGTCCATCGCCGCGCGGGCGGCATTGGACGCCGCCATCTGCGCCGCATACGGCGTGCTCTTGCGCGAGCCTTTGAACCCCGCCTGGCCCGAGCTACCCCACGACAGGGTGTTGCCCGTCAGGTCGGTGATGGTCACAATGGTATTATTGAAAGTCGAATGAATATGCACCTGGGCGTGGGGCACATTCTTGCGCGGGCCACGCGCCACCACGCGGCGACCGCCACGCGCGGCCGGTGTACGTTGTCGAGGCATCTGTCTGTCGTCTCCTTAGGGCATGACACACCCCACCCGCGCCAGCCACCCTGGTCGGATGGGGAGAGTGATGCGTAACACGTGATGCGTAATAAGCACAACGAATTACGCATCACGCATAACTTATTACTTCTTCGCCTTCGACCGGCGGCGACCCGGCACCGTCTTGCGCGCACCGCGCTTCGTGCGGGCGTTCGTCCGCGTGCGCTGCCCACGCACCGGCAGGTTGCGGCGATGGCGCAGACCGCGATAGCAGTTGATCTCCTGCAGGCGCTTGATGTTCTGGCCGATCTCGCGGCGGAGGTCACCCTCCACCTTCAGCTCGCGGTCAATGAACGTACGCAACGTGCCCAGTTCGGCCTCGGTCAGGTCCCGCACCCGCGTCTCCGGGCTGACGCCCGTCGCGCCCAGTACGCGCCGGCTGGTGGTCGGGCCGATACCGAAGATGTAGGTGAGAGCGACTTCCACGCGCTTGTCGCGGGGGATGTCCACTCCGGCAATACGAGCCATAAAATAAGTCCTCCGCTTAGCCCTGGCGCTGCTTATGGCGCGGGTTGTCACAAATCACAAGGACGACGCCGCGGCGCTTGATGATCTTGCACTTCTCACAGCGGCGCTTGATGGATGGTTTGACTTTCACGGCGACACTCCTTTGGTCAGTACTGAGTAGTCAGATGTCAGTAGTCAGCGCAGAGCGTCTTTCTGACTACTTGGTACTGTCTACTGACTACTCCCCTGACAGCAAAACGTTAGTATAGCATACTTTTAGGGCAGTGTCAAGATTTCATACCCCGACTCTGTCACTGCGACCGTATGCTCGAAATGAGCCGACCACGAGCGGTCATAGCTCACCACCGTCCACTTGTCAGGACGGATATACGTCTCCCAGCCGCCCGCGATGACCATTGGCTCCACGGCGAAGGTCATGCCGGGCCGCAGGCGATAGTTGCGCGGCCGCTGCCCGTCCGGCGGCAGCCAGTTCGGGATGTCCGGCTGCTCGTGGAGGTGACGCCCGACTCCGTGGCCCGTCAGGTCGCGGGCCAGGTTCATGCCGTGGCCCTCGACATGGCTCTGGATGGCCCGCACGATGTCAAAGGTGCGGCCATCGGGCTTCACCTGGGCCAGGCCCTTGAACAGGGCCGTCTGCGTCACGTCGAGCAGCCGCTCAATCTCAGGCCGCGTCTTGCCCACCGCGAAGGTCCAGGCGCCGTCGCCGTGGAAGCCTCGGTAGAAGGCCCCCGCGTCCAGCTTGACCACGTCCCCCTCGTGGAGGACGCGCTTGCCCGGGATGCCGTGGACAACCTCTTCGTTGACCGAAATACAGGCCGACGCCGGAAAGCCATACAGGCCCAGGAAAGACGGCGTCGCACCGCGCTTGCGTATCTCCGCGTCAATCATGCGATCCAGGTCGGCCGTCGTCAGCCCCGGGCGAATTTTCTCGCTCACGGTGTTCAGCGTTTCCGCGACGATGCGCCCGGCCTGCCGCATAATCTGAAGCTCAGACTTCGACTTCAGAAAAATCACAATCCCTCGTTCGTAGCCTCGGTCCGTCTCAACCAAACTCCTCGTACTCGACCGGCTGCGACACGCCTAGCACGCGCAGGATTTCCTCCTGCACCCTCTCGATGGGCTGCTCCCCGTCCACCTGGACGAGCCTCCCTCGGTGGCGGTAGAACTCCTGGAGAGGCGCGGTCTGGCGGTAGTACACCAGCAGACGGTGCTCGACGGTGTCGGCGCGGTCGTCCTCGCGCTGGTAGAGTTCACCCGGGCAGGTGTCACACCGCCCTTCGACCTTGGGCGGGTGAAACGCCAGGTGGTACGACGCGCCACAGCCTCGGCACATCCAGCGGCCGCTCAGCCGTTCCAGCAGGATTTCGTGGTCTACCAGCAGGTCCACCACCGCCCGCAGCGACTTCCCCTGCGCCGCCAGCGCCGCTTCGAGCGCGTCGGCCTGGGGAATGGTGCGCGGGAAGCCATCGAACAGCGCCCCTCGGATACAGTCGTCCTCGGCGATGCGATGCATCACCATGCCCACCGTCACCTCGTCGGGCACCAGTTCGCCCGCGTCAATGTAGGCTTTCGCCTGCCGCCCTAATGGAGTTTGATTTTTAATATTCTCACGAAACAGGTCGCCCGACGAAATGCGCGGGATGCCGAGTGTCTGGCTCAACAAAGCGGTCTGGGTGCCTTTACCCGCGCCGGGCGCGCCAAGAAAGATCAGGTACAACCGTGAGTCAGCCTGTGCAACCACGTTGTTGCTCCTCAAGCCTATCCTGGCGGAATATAGGGGCCGCGCCAGGGCGCGCCCCTATACTCCTAGTAAGAGGTAACAACCTCTACCGGCCTTACTTCTTACGTCACCTTTTACTTGATGAAGCCTTCGTAGTGGCGCATCAAGAGCTGCGCTTCCAACTGCTTCATGGTGTCCAGGACGACGCCGACGACGATCAGCAAGCCGCTGCTGGTGACCAGCAAGTCGCTCCGACCAATCGCGCCCGTGCCCGTGAGCAAGCCCAGAATAAAGGGCATGATCGCCACGATGCCCAGGAAGATCGCGCCGGCCAGGGTGATGCGCCGCAGAACGTTGTTAAGGTATTCCTCGGTCCGCTTGCCAGGCCGGATGCCTGGGATGAAGCCGCCCTGCCGCTGGAGCGTCTCGGGCAGGTTCTGCTGGCGGAAGACGGTGTCGGTGTAGAAGAACGTAAAGGCGACCACCATCAGGAAGTACAGCAGCCAGTACGTCACGCCGGTCGTGTTGAACGTGCTGTAGATCGCGGAGGCGAAGTTGCGGACGAAGTCGTTCTCGCTCGCCAGGAACGCCTGGGCGATGACGCTGGGCAGAATGAGGATGGACGAGGCGAAGATGAGCGGAATCATGCCCGCCGAGTTGACGCGCATCGGGATGTGCGTGCTCTGCCCGCCGTACACCTTCGTGCCGCGCACCCGCTTGCCGTACTGCACGGGAATGCGGCGGTTCGCCTCCTGGATGATCACAATGGCGTAGATGGTCGCGATGGTCGCCGCTATGATCACCAGCAGACGGATGAAGTCACCCGTGGACACCAGGTTGCCGATGTGGGTCGGGATGCCCGCCACGATGCCGCCGAAGATGATGATGGAGATACCGTTGCCGATGCCCTGCTCGGTGATCAGTTGGCCGAGCCACATGGCGAACATGGTGCCGCCCATCAGGGTAATCAGGACGGTTAGCGTCTCCAGGGGGTGCTGCGTCAGGCTGAAGTTGGGCAGCGCCCCGCTCTGGCGGAGCAGCGCGGCCTGGGCGAAGCCCTGGAGCAGGGCCAGGGGCAGGGTCAGCCAATACTGATACTGCGTCAGCTTCTGGCGGCCGGCCTCACCTTCCTTGCTCAGCTCTTCCAACTGGGGCACCAGGGGCTGGAGCAGCTGGAGGATAATCGAGGCCGTGATGAAGGGATACACGCCCATCGCCACGACCGAGAAGTTCTCCAGCGCGCCGCCCGACAGGAGGTTCAGGAACCCCAGGAGCTGGTTCTGCTGGAACAACTGGCGCAGCGCCTCGATGTTGACGCCCGGCACCGGGATATGCGCCGCCAGACGGAAGATCACCAAAATCATGAAGGTGAACAGAATCTTGCGCCGCAAGTCGGGGAGACGAAAGGCGTTCTGTAACGCTTCAAGCATCGTAAAGTCCTTTCAAGAAGTCGGACCTCTTCGCCCCCTCTCCCCTTGGGAGAGGGCCGGGGTGAGGATCTGTGTATTCGGTGAATGTCCAGGGCCCTCACCCTACCCTCTCCCAGGGGGAGAGGGCGACGCCACCGTTAGGAGTTGCGCGGCCGCCCCTCGCCGGTCCGCCCAGGCTTGGGCAGGTCCCACGCCTCGACGCCTAGCTCTTCCGTCGTACCGCCGGCCGCCTCGATCTTGGCCTTCGCGCTGGCCGAGAAGCGGTGCGCGCGGACCGTCAGCGCCTTGTCCAGGTCGCCCCGGCCCAGCACTTTGACCGGGTCCTTGAGGTTCTTGACCAGGCCGTTGGCGACCAGCGCCTCGGGGGTCACCTCGGCGCCGGCCTCGAACCGCTCGGCCAGCGTGTCCAGGTTCACCTCGGCGTACTCCTGGCGGAAGATGTTGACAAAGCCACGCTTGTGCGGCAGACGCCGCACCAGGGGCAGCTGACCACCCTCGAAGTAGGGACCCTTCACGCCGCCCGAGCGCGCGCCCTGGCCCTTGCGGCCACGGCCGGCATACGTGCCGTTGCCGCTACCCGCGCCACGGCCCTTGCGCTTGCGTGACTGGTTCGCCCCTTCGTTGGGGCTGAGTTCATTCAGCTTCATGACAGCCCTCCTAGCGAGGGAACTTCCACGCCCTGGGGCGTGTCTGGCTTTTCAAACTCCTCGAACGTGACCAGGTGAATCACCGACGGCACCTTGCCGCGCAGCGGCGGCGTATCGGCAATCTCAAGCGTCTGGCCCTGCTTGCGGAAGCCCAGCGCGCGGATGGTCTCTGTGTGGCGCGCCAGA
>CAZFUK010000426.1:0-4965 GCA_964522005.1 uncultured Anaerolineales bacterium
CCTGCCCCACCCGCCGACGCCGCTGATTGGCCGTGAGCAAGAGGTCCAGGAGGTCCAACGCCTCCTCCAGCCGCCGGACCTGCGGCTCGTGACCCTCATCGGGCCCGGTGGGGTAGGCAAGACACGCCTCGCCCTCCAGGTCGCTAGCGACCTCGCGCGCGACTTCCCCGACGGGGTATACTTTGTGGCCCTGGCTGCCGTCCGTGAGCCTGAGCTTGTCGCCTCGGCGATCGCTCAGACGCTCGGTGTACGCGAAAGCGGCGCGGCGCCTCTCAGCGATACCCTTTTCAGTGGGCTAAGCAACAAGCGCCTTCTGCTCGTGCTGGATAACTTCGAGCAGGTTCTCGACGCGGCCTCCATCGTGGCCGACCTGCTGGCTCGGTGTGAGGCGCTGAAGATCCTGGTCACGAGTCGTTCGCCGCTCCGCTTGCAGAGCGAGCAACAGTATCGTGTGCCCCCACTGGCCCGTCCGCCACTGCCAGATGAGCCACCGCCCATTATGGAGTATGGACTGCAAATCGAGGACTATCCGGCTGTCCAGCTCTTCGTCCAACGGGCACAGCGGGTCAAGCCTGAGTTCAGTTTGACCCAGGCCAATCGGGGGGCCGTGGCAGAGATCTGTCACCGGCTCGACGGTCTGCCGCTCGCCATCGAGTTAGCAGCGGCGCGTGTTCATCTCCTCCCGCCTCCCGCGCTGCTCCAGCGCTTGACCCCGCGCCTGGCGCTGCTGACGGGTGGGCCGCGTGACCTGCCGGCCCGCCAGCAGACCATGCGCGCCGCCATTGACTGGAGCTATGACCTGTTGGACGAGGAGGAGAAGAGGCTCTATTGCCGCGTGGCCGTCTTTGTGGGAGGCTTTACCCTGGAAGCCGCGGCGGCTGTAGCCAACGCGGGAGGCGCCGACGTGGAGGCGCTCCTGCCGATCTTAGACGGGGTTGCCTCGCTGACTGACAAGAGCCTGGTTCACCAGGTGGAGACCGTGGACGGGGAGCCGCGCTTTGGCCTGTTAGAAATAGTGCGAGAGTATGGGCTGGAGAGGCTGGCCGAGAGTGGGGAGTTGGACCGCATCCGCGAGGGTCACGCCCGCTACTACCTCGACGTGGCTCAAGCGGCCCCGTCGGGGCTGGGGCAGCCCCAGCAGGCAGCGTGGTTCGCCCGCCTGGAAGCCGAGCACAACAATCTGCGCGCCGCCCTCCATTGGTTGCTCGAGCGCGGCGAGGGCGAAGACGGGCTGAAGTTGGCCGGGGCGCTGTGGCGCTTCTGGTATGTGCGCGGCTATTTTGCCGAGGGGCGGCGTTGGCTAGAGTTGGCCCTCAGCCAGGGCCAGATGGCCGCGCCGCCGGTGCGAGCGTTGGCGCTGTATGGTGTGGCGAATATGGCGTTTGCCCAGGGTGAGCCGGCCGTTGTCTACCGCTGCCTGGAAGAGAGTATGGCTCTATGGCAAGGGGTCGGCGATAGGGAAGGGGTGGCGGCTGCCCTGCATGTCATGGCGAACATGGCCCTCAACCAGGGTGACTACCTCAGGGCGCGCGACCTGGAGGAGAGAGGTCTGCTCATTGACCGCGCGCTCAACAACAGGTCTGGCATCGCGCGCAAGCTCCAGTGCCTGGGCCTGGCGCTCTACCGCCTGGGCGAGTATGCGTCAGCCCAGGCCGTGCTGGAGGAGGACCTGGGGCTGCAACGCTCGGTCGGGGATCAGATGGGTCTCACCTATACTCAAAACTTCCTGGGTATGACGCTCCGCGCTGAGGGTAGGTTCGCCGAGGCGCGCGCGCTCCACGAGTCGAGCCTGGCCATCCAGGAGGCCACCGGCGATCAGTTTGGCCTGCCGGGTTCGCTCCACAACCTGGGCCTGGCTACCGCTATGCTAGGCGACCGCGAGGAGGGGGAGCGGCTGTGCCTCGAAAGCCTGCGGTTGGCCCAGAAACTGGGTAAGAAACGCGATACGGGCCTCCCGTCGATCAGCCTCGGCTACTTCACCCAACGCCGAGGCGATGTGCGGGCGGCGGTCGCCCACTTCCAGCGCGCCCTGAGCCTGTTTGCGGAACTGGACGACCGGTTCGAAAGTGCCCGTAGTCTCGCCGGCCTCGCGGGCCTGCTCTGGCTGTATGGTGAACCTGAACTCGCGACGCGGCTCGCTAGCGCCGCTGAGGGCCTGCTGGAGAGCACCAGCGGAAGGCTGGAGCCAGGTGAGCGGCGGGACTATGAGAGCAGCCTGGCCCCGATTCGGGCGGCTGTTGTCGCTGGCGAACACACGGCCGCCTGGGCGGCCGGGCGGTCGCTGACCCTCGCCCAAGCCGCCCAGGTGACGCATCCCCTCGTCCAAACATTCGCAGACATGACTGTTTAACACGGCCATGACGGGGCCTACCGATGGCCTGTCGGCACGGTGATGATGTAGCTGGCTTTGGTGGAGAAGCCGGAGGCGCCTTGAAGGCTACGAGCGTAACGACCACCCCTCCCCCGCGGCGTGTTTACCTTGCCGACGGCTGCTGGCTGACCTACCACGTGGCGGGCGAGGGTCGGCCCGTCGTACTGGTGCATGGGCTGGCCGGCTCGACACGCTGGTGGGGCCGCAACGTCGGCCCCCTGGCCCAGCACTGCCGGGTCTACACCGTGGACCTCATCGGCTTCGGGGGGAGCCGTTCGGGCCGCCGCTTTGTCCTGGACGAGGCGGCCGCCGTGCTAGCCGAGTGGATGGACCACCTGGGCCTGGACCGCGCGGCGTTCGTCGGCCACTCCATGGGCGGCCTGGTGGTGACCCACCTGGCGATCCAGCACCCTGAGCGGGTGGAGCGGCTGGTGCTGGTGGACGCCGCTGCCTTCCCCATCGCCTTGCGGCCCCTCGCCCGCCTGCCCAGTCTGCTTCTCGCCCTGCGCCACCTGCCCCTCAGCCTGCTGCCCACCATCCTCGCCGACACCCTCCGCGCCGGCCTGCGGACGTTGTGGGCGGCTGTGGCGGCGCTGCGGCGGCACACCCTGGAACGGGAGTTGGCGAAGGTGCAAGCCCCCACCCTCGTCGTCTGGGGCGAGCGCGACACTGTTCTCCCCCTCGCCAATGGCCTCCGCCTGGCCGACGCCCTGCCCGACGCCCGCCTGGTCATCCTGCCCGGCGTCGGCCACAACGCCATGTGGGAAGCCGCCGCCGAGTTCAACCGCGTCATCCTGGACTTCCTCGGTCAAATAGATGATTAATGACTGAAGATTAAAGACTGAATCATAAGTCTTTCATGAGTTTTCAGCCTATAGCTTCCCACCCTTCCCATCCTTCCTATCTTCTCCGTTTGACACACCGCCCGCTTTGTGCTATGCTCGCTAGACCAGATTTTCGCTCTTCCCCGGTCACGTTAGCAATCCATTGGGCCAGGTGGTGACGTAGTTAGAACAATGAGCGACTCATCCCCCATCTCTCGAATTCAGGTCTGGCGGCAGCGGCTGCGGCGGGCGTGGAGCCGCGTCCGCGTCGCGCTGCCCTTTGTCGGCGGCGTGCTCGCCACGCTCGTCGGCTTGCTCCTCTACAACACCCTCGTGCCCGCCCCCAAGCCCCTGACCGTCCGCCAGGTCAACGAGGTCGTCGTCCAGGCGATGGCCTCCGCCACTCCCCCGCCCCCCTTCTCCAGCCTCGTCTACCAGGCCATCCGTCCCTCGTTCGTATTCATTGAGACGGCCGGCCAGGACAAGGAGGGCAAGGACGAGAGTGGCATCGGCAGCGGCGTCATCATCAACGACAAGGGCGCCATCCTGACCTGCCTGCACGTCGTGGCCGGCGCGGCGCAGATCAAGGTCATCTTCGCCGACGGCACCGAGGCCACGGCCGAGATCGCTGCCCAGCAGCCAGAGAACGACATCGCCGTCCTCCAGCCGAGCCAGTTGCCCGAAGTCCTCGTCCCCGCCACACTCGGCAACCCCAACGCGGTGCGCGTCGGTGACGAGGCGTATGTCGTCGGCAACCCGCTGGGGCTGTACGGCTCGATGAGCGCCGGGGTCATCTCTGGGCTGGACCGCTCCTTCAAGCCGCCGGACCGGGACCAGAGGATGGAGGGGCTGATTCAGATTGACGCCGCCGTCAACCCGGGCAACTCCGGCGGGCCGCTGCTCAACCGCTACGGCCAGGTCGTCGGCATCATCACCGCGCTGGTCAACCCGACCAAGGAGAAGGTCTTCATCGGCATCGGCTTCGCCGTGCCCATCAACGTGGCGGGCGGCGCGGCCGGCCTGCCGCCGTATTGAGCCGCCGCCGACACCTGAAGGAGGTTGTGGATGACCCATGCGGTGAGCAAACCACCCGTCCCCTTGCTGATGGTAGCGGCCGGCCAAGACCGTTTCGGTGAGCATCGCGGCCTGGGGGTCAGCGCGATTCAGTTCAAGGTGACGACGCAGGACAGCCCTGGCCTCTTTATTCTGGAGAACACGTTTCACCACCAGGGCGGCCCGGCGCGCCACCTGCACTATGACCAGGACGAGTGGTTCTACGCCGTGGAAGGCGAATTCGTGGTCGAGGTCGGGCAGGAGCGCGTGCGGCTCCAACCCGGTGATTCGCTGCTCGCGCCGCGCCAGGTGCCCCACGTCTGGGCGCACGTGGGCGAGGGGCGAGGCCGAATTCTCATCGCGTTTATGCCGGCCGGCCAGATGGAAGCCTTCTTTCGGGAGGTGACCAAGGCCAACGCCATGCCGCCGCAAGACCCTGCCCTGTGGCGGGCGCATGGCATGGAGTTGCTCGGCCCGCCGTTGGCGGTATAGGAAAGGGAGAGCGCATGGAGCAGCGGGACTCGCGTAATCGGCAGCCCATCGAGTATGTGCTGTACGAGGTCAAGAAGATTATCGTCGGCCAGGACCACCTGCTAGAGCGGCTCGTCGTCGCCCTGCTAGCGCGGGGCCACATCCTGGTCGAAGGCGTGCCGGGGCTGGCGAAGACGATGGCGATCAAGACGCTGGCCGAGGCGATCGGCGGCGAGTTCAAGCGCA
>CAZFUK010000427.1:0-4952 GCA_964522005.1 uncultured Anaerolineales bacterium
CTGCCCTGTACACCGTCCTGGCGAACGCGCCGGGCGGGCCATCGTGGTTCGTCGTTGAGCGCGACACGCCCGGCTTTACCTACGGCAAGCCGGAAGACAAGCACGGCATCCGCGCCAGCAACACCGCCGCGCTGTTCCTGGACGACGTCTTCGTGCCCGCCGACCGACTGGTGGGTGGCGTCGAGGGCCAGGGGCTGGCGCAGGCGCAGGCCGTGTTCGGCTACACCCGTCTGATGGTGGCGGCGTTTGGCCTGGGTGGCGGTTGGGCCGCGTTGGAGCGCGCCATCCGCTACTCGCAGGAGCGCATCCAGGCGGGCGCCCCCCTCAGCCAGAAGCAGGGCTATACCCACAAGCTCATCGTGCCCAACGCGACGCGCCTCGAAGCGGCCCGCGCCTACATCGAGTGGACGGCGGAGCGCATTGACAGCGGCGAGCCAGACCTGGCGACCGAGGGCGCGGTGGCGAAGTACATGGCGACCGAGGCCGGCAACAAGGCGGCGGAAGACGCCATCCAGGCCCACGGCGGCTACGGCTACACCAAGGAGTACATGGTCGAGAAGGTCAAGCGCGACGTGCGCATCACGACCATCTACGAGGGCACCTCGGAGATCATGGAGTGGACGATTGCCCGCGACCGCTGGCAGCTCCACCTCAAGACCCGTGGCGCGTACTACCTGGACTGGGCCAAGAAGCTGGACCAGGTGGCCCAGAACGAGCCGAACAACGGCGCGGCCGCGGCGGCCCTGGCGCTGCGCGGGCTGGCGACCATCCTGGAGCGCGCCCGCCTCGACCGCCTCACCCGCAACCAGCACGTCCTGTTCCGCCTGGGCGAGCTGATTGCCTACGCCGAGACGGCCGCCATCTTCTCCGAGCGCGTCTGCCAGAAGGCGACCGACGCCATCAACCTCGACCCGCCGACCCTCCAGGCGATGGCGCGCATTCACGCCCGCGACGCCGCGCTGCGGGTGGCGACCGAGGGGCTGCGCTGGGCCGTCGGCTCGGGCCAGAGCGACCCGAACCTGGCCGGCTCGCTGGACCTGCCGGGCATCTACCAGACGCAGGCGGGCCTGATTGAGGATATGAATCTCGTGGCCGAGAAGCTGACCAAGGCGTTCCCGGTTGCGTAAAGGAGTTCCGAATGGAGCCAAGCCTAGACCGTGCGATTGCCGTGGTGGGGGTCGGCGCCATCTTGCCCGATGCCCCCAACGCGCCTGCCTTCTGGAACAATATCCGCTCCAAACGCTACAGCATCACCGAGACGCCGCCGGAACGCTGGAGCATCGCCGACTACTACGACCCGGACCCCACGGCGCCGGATAAGACCTACAGCAAGATCGGCGGCTGGGTGCGCGGCTTCCAGTTCGACTGGCAGCGCTTCCGCATCCCGCCCCGCGTCGCGGCGGCGATGGACCAGAGCCAGCAGTGGGCGGTGACGATTGTGGCCGAGGCGCTGGCCGACTATGGCTACCCGCAGCGGCCGCTGGAGACCGAGCGCACCGGTGTCGTCCTGGGAACGGCGATGGGCGGTGAACTGCACTACGTCACCAGCATGCGCATCAACTTCCCCGAATTCGCCCATGCCCTGGAGGGTGTCGGTGAGTTCGCTCGCTTGCCGCGTGACCTGCAACAGGCGATTGTCGAGAACTGGCACGCGGAGATCGGCCGCCGCATGCCCCCCATCACCGAAGACACCATGCCCGGTGAGTTGCCCAACATCCTGGCGGGCCGCGTCGCCAACATCTTCAACTTCCGAGGCCCCAGCTTCATCGCCGACGCCGCCTGCGCCGGCACCCTGGCGGCGGTGGAAGCGGCGGTGGACATGCTGGCCGAGCACCAGTGCGACGTCGTGGTCACGGGCGGGGTGGACCGCAACATGGGCGTCGGCACCTTCGTCAAGTTCTGCAAGATCGGCGCGCTCAGCGCGACGGGCACGCGGCCCTTTGGCGAGGGCGCGGACGGCTTCGTCATGGGCGAAGGCTGCGCCGCCTTCCTGCTCAAGCGCCTGGCGGACGCCGAACGCGACGGCGACAAGATTTACGCCGTGATTCGCGGCGTGGGTGGGTCGAGCGACGGCAAGGGCAAGGGCATCACGGCCCCCAACCCCATCGGCCAGCAACTCGCCACCCGCCGGGCGTGGGAAACAGCCGGCATTGACCCGGCCACGGCCACCCTGGTGGAGGCCCACGGCACCAGCACCAAGGTCGGCGACGTGGTCGAGGTGGAAAGCCTGGGCAGCATCTTCAACCAGGCGCCGCGCAACGCCATCGCCCTCGGCTCGGCCAAGAGCAACATCGGCCACCTCAAAGCGGGCGCGGGCGCGGCAGGTCTGCTTAAGACCGTCATGGCCGTCCACGACAAGGTACTGCCGCCGACGCTCAACGCCGAGCGCCCCAACCCCAATATTAACTTCGCCGCCACCCCGTTCTACCTGAACCACGAGCTACGCGAGTGGCCGCAGCCGCAGGGCTTCCCGCGCCGCGCAGGCGTCAGCGCCTACGGCTTCGGCGGCACCAACTTCCACGTCGTGCTGGAGGAGCATATCCCCGGCGCGCTTACCCGTGGCGCGGGCGTCTTCGCCAGCGCCGCTGCGGGCCAACCCAAGCCTGAGGCCACAAGCCCCAAGACTGAGGGCGACCGAAATGGAGGCAGTGTGACTTCAAGCAATGGCGGCGCGTCCTCCCCGGCGGCCGGCAATTCGTCGTCTGGGTCGGGCAAGGCGCCCCTACGCGGGATTCTCGCCATCGGCGCGCGCACGCCCGTCGAGCTGAAGGACAAGCTCGATGTGATGCTGCGCCAGATCGAGGGCGGCTGGACGCCGCCGACCGCCCCGCCGGATCCGGCCTCGGTCAGCGCGCCCGAGCGCCTGGTGATTGACTTTGGCGACCACGACGAACTAGTGGACCGCGTCCAGAAGGCGCGCAAGGCGGCCGGCTTCGACAACCCGGCGGCCTGGAAGGCTCTCCAGACGCAGGGCGTGTTCCGGGGCAGCGGCCCCAGGCCCGGCAAGCTGGCCTTCCTCTTCCCCGGCCAGGGCAGCCAGTACGTGAACATGGGCCGCGAACTCGCCGCCCGTGAGAAGGTGGTGGCGGAGACGTTCGCCGAAGCCGACAAGGTCATGACGGCCATCCTGGGCCGGCCGCTGACCAGCTACATCTTTGTCGACTCCAAGGACAAGGGTGCGATGATGCAGGCGGAGATGGACCTGATGCAGACGGCCATCACGCAGCCCGCCATGCTCACCGTGGACGAAGCCATGCGGCGCCTGCTGGCCGAGTACGGCTTCCAGCCCGACATGGTCATGGGCCACTCGCTGGGCGAGTACGCCGCGCTCACGGCGGCCGGCATCATGCCGTTCGCCGACTCGCTCGAAGCCTCGGCGGCGCGCGGGTCGGAGATGACCAAGGTCAGCTGGGCCGACAACGGCTGGATGGCGGCAGTCATGGCCCCCTACCCGGTCATCGAGCAAACCCTCAAAGAGATCGACGGCTACGTCGTCGCGGCGAACATCAACAGCACCAAGCAGTGTGTCATCGGCGGCGAGAGTAAGGCGGTGGAGAAGGCCATTGAGGTCTTCACGCAGAAGGGGTTCCAGGCGGTGCGGCTGCCCGTCAGCCACGCCTTCCACACCCGCATCGTCGCGCCCGCCAGCAAGCCGCTGCGCCAGGTGCTCAACCGCCTGCGCATCAGCGAGCCGAAGCTGCCTCTGGTCGCCAACGTCACCGGCGAGCTGTACCCGACGACGGTCGAGGCCATCAAGGATAGTCTGGAACTCCAGATCGCGTCGCCTGTGCAGTGGGTGAAGGGTCTAGAAACGCTGTACCGTGAAGGGGTCCGCACCTTTGTCGAGGTCGGCCCCAAGAAGGCGCTCAAGGGGCTGGTGGACGACGTGGTGGGCGACAAGCCCGACGTGGTCTCGCTGTTCACCAACCACCCCAAGACGGGCGAAATTCAGACCTTCAACCATGCCCTGTGCGGTCTGTATGCAGCGGGGTACGCTATGGACAGTAGTCAGTCGTCAGTGGTTAGTAGTCAGTCATCGACCGTCAATGGTCAGCAGAAGAACGTAGCTGAGCCGACCGTCGCCGCGCCTGTCGCTCAGGCCCCCGTCGCGGCAGCCGCACCGGCCCGACCCTCGGCCAGCGTGAGCGCGCCTGTTCCAGCCGCCCCCGCCCCCGCCCCTGCCCCCGCCGCTCCCGCCGCCAACAACGGCCAGTCGGTGGAGGCGTTGACCCAACTCCTGGCGCAGGCCCTAACGGGGATGGGCCAGCCGGCGGCGGCCCAGGGGCCGCGCCCGTTCGACTATAGCGAGCCGCCGCTGGGTTCGGTCGTTGTCAGCGGCACCGGTCTGGGTCTGCCGGGCGCTAACAAGCCAGTCATGGACCCCGACAACGCCCTGCGCATCCTGCGCGGCGAGCAGTTCGTGGACCTGATTCCCGAGCGCTTCCGCAAGCTCATGCTCGCCAAGCATGTGACACGCCTGGTGAAGGGTGAGGACGGCAGCGGCCGCTTCGAGACCATCACCGATGCCGACGAGGTCATCAAGCTGGCCGGTCGGCCCGGCCCGTTTGACCTGACTGAGGAGTACGGTGTCCCGGCCAAGCTGGTCGAGGCGCTAGACACGACCACCCAGTTGGCGATGGCGGCGGGCCTGGACGCGTTGCGCGAGGCGGGCATCCCGCTGGTGCAGACCTACCGCCAGACGAGCAAGGGCACCTACCTGCCCGAGCGCTGGATGCTGCCTGAGGCCCTACGCGACGAGACCGGCGTCATCTTCGCCAGCGCCTTCCCCGGCGGCGACCGCTTCGCCGATGAGATGGAGCGCTACTACACCTGGCAGAACCGCCGCGACCAGGTGGCCACGCTCGAAGACCTGCGCGGCTACACCACCGACCCGGCCACGCTGGGCGAAATCAGCCGCCGCATTGGCGAGCTGCGCGACCAGCTCGACCGCG
>CAZFUK010000428.1:0-4903 GCA_964522005.1 uncultured Anaerolineales bacterium
CAGGGCGTCCAACGCCTGCCGCACGCCCAGGTCACCCTCGGCGGGGGCGGCGGCGGCCAGGGCGGCGCGCGCCTGCGCCAGCGTGGCGGCAGCGGCGTCAAAGGCGTCACAGGCGGCCTGGCGGCGGGCCAGCGCGATGGCGGAGGCGACGCGGGCGGCGCCCCGGGCGACCTGCCGCGCCTGGACCTCGGCCAGGCTATCAGCCAGGCCTGGATAGTCGGGGAAGAGGGCCTGGGCCTGACGGAGCAGCGGCAGCGCCTGGGCGTCGGGCAGGGTCAACGCCTGGAGAACGCGGCTCTGGGCCTGGCGGAAGCGGTCCAGCCGCTCGCGCAGCCGCTCCTGTAGCCGTTCCAGGGCCTCGCGTTGGGGTTTGAGCACAACGCGATCGTCGGAGCTAAGGGCATCGTCGGCCAACTGCGCCCGCGCCTCCTGGGCACGGTGGATGGCTGCCTGGGGGTCGTAGCCCCCCAGGTCCTCGGCCTGCACCAGGGTCTCGGCAGCCAGCCGACGCAGCGAGGCCAGGAAGCGGTCGCGCGACTCGGAGCAGAGTTGGGTGGTGGGGACTTCGTCGCCGGTTTGGGGGTCTACCAGGCGGAGGATGCCGCGCTCGAGGGACAGCCGCGCCTGGCGGTAGGCTTCGCGGTAGTCGGCGGTGCGAATCAGGTCGCTGACCTGGGCCAGCCGCCGCGCCGTCTGGTGGTGGAGGAGTTCGACGCGGTGTTCCAGGTCGGCCAGGCGAGCCGCGAGGGCGGGCGACAGGCCCGGCGGGGTCTCAGCCTGGGTGCGCCAGGCCCGCACCCGGTCCAGCAGGACGGTCAACTCGCCCACCTGGTGACTCGCGGCGGCGCGTTGGGCCTGGGGCAGCACCGTCTCCAGGCCGCCCGTGATGTCCCGCTCGGCCCGCTGGCGGGTCAAGCGGGCCACGGCTTCCCGCGCCTCGGCGCACGCCGGGTCGGCCTGCAGCACGGCCTCCCAGGCCCAGGTGTGCCAGTCCAGGTCGTCGGGCAGGGTTCGCTCCGCCTGCCGCGCAAACTCAATCCGCCGTTCGGTGTCGCTATCCATAGGGCAATTATAGTCTAGCTCCGACCCTTGCGGTAGCCGACAAAAACGCCCCCTTCAGCCCAGGGGCCAAAGGGGGGTCTGTTGCAAAGCGGCTGGACACGAGAAGCCTTATGCTTCGCCCTCGACAATGAGGGGCAGAATCATGGGCCGCCGGCCCGTCTCCTCGGCAAAGAAGCGCCCCAGCACGTCCTTGGTGACCTCGGCGCGGTGGTTGGCCTTGCCGTTGCGGGCCAGGGCATCGGCCACGCGGCGGCTGGCCTGGCGCATCAGGTCGTCCGCCTCGCCCATGTAGACAAAGCCACGCGAGACGAGTTGCGGCTCGCTGACCAGCGCCCCGCTGTACGGGTCCACCTGGAGGACGGCGACCACGAAGCCCTCGCGGCTGAGGATGGTGCGGTCGCGCATGACGGCCGGGCCGACATCACCGACGGTGTGGCCATCCACGAAGACATCGGTGTACGACAGCTTCTCGGTGATGCGGATGCTGTCCGGGGTCACACTGATGACCGCACCGTTGCGGGCGATGACGATATTCTCACGCGGCACGCCCATGCTCTCGGCGTGGCGGCCGTGCAGGACGAGATGCCGCGCCTCGCCGTGGACGGGCACGAAGAACCTGGGCCGCACCAGGTTGAGGATCATGCGCTGGTCGTCGGACGCGCCGTGGCCGGACACGTGGGCCTGAGCCTGGTGGCCGTAGATCACGTTGGCGCCCTTCTCGAACAGCTTATTGATGATGCCGTAGACCGCCTGCTCGTTGCCCGGAATGGGGTACGACGAGAAGATGACCGTGTCGCCCGGTTCGATGTCCACCTCGCGGTGGCGGCCCTGGGCCATGCGCGCGACAGCGGACGAGGGTTCGCCCTGGCTGCCGGTGGCGACAATGACCGTGCGCTCCGGCTCAATCTGCGGCTGGAAGGCCAGGCCGCGCAGCACGCCCTGCGGGTCACGCAGATAGCCGAGGTCCAGCGCCATGTCAATGTTCTCGATCATGCTGCGGCCGGCCGGCATGACGATACGGCCATTGGCGGCGGCGGCGTCAATGACCTGCTGGACGCGGCTGATGTGCGAGCCAAAGGTCGAGACAATGATGCGGCCCTTGGTCTCCGCGAACAGGCGCTTGAACGTCTCAGTGACCGTCGCTTCGGATGGCGTCGGGCCGGGGTTCTCCGCGCCGGTGCTATCGGACATGAGGACCAGCACGCCTCGGTCGCCCAACTCGGCCAGCTTGGCGAAGTCGGTCGGCTGGCCGTCCACCGGTGTGTAGTCAATCTTGAAGTCGCCCGTGTGCACCAGGATGCCCACCGGCGTCTCGATGGCGAAGCCCACCGAGTCGGGGATGGAGTGGTTCACATGGAAGGCTTCGATCTTGAACACGCCGACCTGGAACGGCTTGCGCGCGGCGATGGTCTGCAACTGGACATGGCCCAGGTCGCCCTCTTCCTTGAGCTTGACCTCGATCAGGCCGCGCGTCAGCGCCGTGGCGTAGACGGGCGCGTCTACTGCGCGCAGGAAGTAGGGCAGCGCGCCGATGTGGTCCTCGTGGCCGTGGGTGATGAGGATACCGCGCAGGCGATCCTTGTTCTCCACGACCCAGCTATAGTCTGGAATGATCAGGTCCACCCCGAGATGCTCGGGGTCGGGGAACATGCCCCCGCAGTCTACGACGATGATGTCGTCGCCACACTCGATGGCCGTCATGTTGCGGCCAATTTCCCCTAGACCGCCCAGGGGAATGATGCGCACCTCGGTTGTCAAAACAGTCCTCTCTTCACTAACTCTGGATGGATACTCACTAAAACTCACGAACGTGGATGTCACTCATCCGTTATCCTGAGCAAAACCAAGAGTCCCTCGCCCCACCCGGCGATGGGCGCTTGGCTTCGACCAGCATCCAGCTACCCTTAATAAGTAGCGCTGACGGCTCTAACCTTACGTCTAGTTTCACCTCTATAGACCCCTAAAGCAAGCGATGTACCATCCCCCTGCTTTCGCCATTCATGTCACGTCATGGCAGGAATATGTGCTATGATTCTGCCAGCCACGACCCACCAGGAGAGCCTATGCGCGCTGACCGCTTGCTGTCGCTGTTGATGTTGTTACAGAGCCGGGGGCGGATGACCGCCGAGGCGCTGGCGGAGGAGTTGGAGGTGTCCGTCCGCACGGTTTACCGCGACCTGGACGCCCTGGGCGCGGCGGGGGTGCCGGTCTACACGGAGCGTGGGCCGGGCGGCGGCTGCCAACTCATCGAGAACTATCGCACGACGCTAACAGGCCTGACCGAAGACGAAACCCGCGCCCTGTTTATGATGAGCATCCCGGCCGCGTTGGTCGAACTGGGCGTCGGGGAGGAGCTAAAGGCGGCCTGGCGTAAGCTGAGCGCGGCCTTGCCCGATGCGTGGCGTGGCGATGTGGACTGGGCCCGCCGGCGCGTCCATCTCGATTGGGGTGAGGGCGGGCCGTCGGCCGTCGCCCCGTACCTGGCCCCCCTCCAGCGCACCGTCTGGCAGGACCGCCGCGCCTGGCTGGCCTACCCGGTCCAGTACGGTGGGACGGAGCAGCGCATGGAGCGGCGGGTGGACCCGCTGGGCCTGGTGGCGCGGGGTGGCGAGTGGTACCTTGTGGCGTCGGACGCCGGGCGGGAGCGGGTCTACCGTGTCGCCCGGCTGCTGGACGCCCGCCTGACCGATGAGGGCTTCGAGCGCCCCGCCGACTTCGACCTGGCCGCCTTCTGGCGGAGCTGGTGGGCCGAGCACGGCCGCCAGTCCCTGGCCTACGCCGTCCGGCTGCGGGTCTCGCCGTCCCTGGTCCAGGCGTGGCCCCAGGTCGGGGGGGCGGAGGCCGGGCTGAGCCTGGCCGAAGCAGGCGAACCCGACGCCGCCGGCTGGCGCGAGGTGGTCTGGCGCTTCGAGTCGCTCTACGAGGCGCGGTCGCGGCTGCTCGCGCTGGGCGGCGCGGTCGAAGTGCTGGCGCCGCTACCGCTGCGGCTGAGCCTGGCCGACTACGCCCGCCAGACCCTCGCGCGGTATGACTCATCCCCTCCCTCGTCCAGGGTGGAGGAAACGACGCGCCGGGGTGGATGAGTCTTCACGTATAGGCGGCCTGTTCCGGGCTACAATCTAGGCATGGGCTGGGACTGTCGTTACCCCCGCCCGCTGACTCCAACCGGTGTTTAGCCTGTTTCGCTAGAGGAGACTTGTCATGTTGAACGGCGCGATTTCCCCCATCGAGATGTCCGAGCCGAATGCCGTGGGCCAGGCCCACTCGACGACGCGAGTGGCGTACCTGGCGGTGAAAGGCATGCAGACGGTCCAGTGCAGCCGGCGGGTGCGCAATGCCCTGTTTGCCCTGGACGGTGTGCTGAGCGTGGATATTCTGCTCGACTTCCAAGAGGCCATTGTTGGCTATGACATGCGGTGGGTGACGCCGGGCGATCTGATCGCGGCCCTGGCGCGAGTCGAAGAGGATGAGCAGCACCACCACTACGCGGCCCAGTTGCTGCGGGTGGCGACGGCGGAGGAAGCGCTGGTCGTCTAAGCGGCCAGTCTCGTAACCTGGGGTTGATAGGGGGCACGCGCATGCCGCGTGCCCCTTTGTCGTCTACGGTGTTCATCGTTCATCGTTCCCCACCGTCTTGACAAAACTGCCTCCCCCTGCTATCCTCCCGCCATGCCCACCCCCCACCGTACCACCCTCCTCGACCACCTGGACGCCGTCCTCGACGACGACGACGTCCACGCCCTCCTATTCCACCTAGACCTCGACCGCGCCAACCTCTGGCCGGAGCGCCTCCCCAAACGCCGCTGCCTCATCAACCTGGTCAACCACTACGAACGCCGCG
>CAZFUK010000429.1:0-4887 GCA_964522005.1 uncultured Anaerolineales bacterium
CTGTGGTAGGTCGGGACGATTGTACCTCATGGACTACGACTTTGAAAGAACCCTGCGCCGGTGGGAATAATTAGACACTTGTTCTAATTTCGCCTACAATACCTCTATTGACCTTATTCGCGCTCGGCTCAAGGGGAGACGTCATGCGCATTCGTCGCATCGCCGCCAATGATTTCAAGCAATTGCAGAGCGTGGACCTCTACCTGCCGCCCGTCGGGCGCTTCCTCGTCCAGGGCAAAAACGAGGCGGGTAAGTCCACCCTGTTTGAAGCCCTGTTCTTTGGCCTGTTCGGCAAGGGGCTGACCGGGCGCGGTAACGAGGACCTGATTGGCTACGCCCGCGAGAAGGCGCGCGTCGAAATCTGGGTCGAGGCGGCCGACAAGCTGTTTAAAATCGAGCGCAGCCTGGCGCGCGGCAAGTCCGCCGTGAGCCAGAACGCCTTCCTGACGGTCGAGTACCCTGACGGTCGGCGCGACGAGGTGCGCGGGGCGACGGCGGTGAGCAAGCGGCTGGCCGACGAGTTTGGCTTCAACGGCGAGGACCTGCTCAACACGTGCTTTGTCGAGCAGAAGAAGCTGGACAAGCTGGAGGGGGTGGACCGCCAGAAGCGCGAAGAGTCGCTCATGCGGCTTCTCAACCTGGACCACCTGATTCAGATGGAGCGCGACTTCAAGATCACGGCGGAGGAAAAGGGCCAGCTTGAGTTCATGCGGCAGAAGGTGGACCTGGGCCGCATCCGCGAGGAATTGCCCCGCCTGGAGACCCGACTGCGCGACGTTGAACAGGAACTCCATCTCGCCTCGGCGCGTGAGGGGCTGGTCCAGGCGCTCGCCGCGCACGACGAAATCGAGCGCCAGACCGACGAGATTCAGGCGTTGGAGGGGCGTGTAGGCGACCTGGCCCAGCGCGAGGCGGAACTGGAACGCATCCTGGAAGCCGGGCAGGCGGTGAAGGACCTCATCGGGGCGCTGGAGCAAATCGAGCGCGAGCGCGACGAGGAAGCCCGGCTGCGCCACGTCATCGCTGAGTATCAGACCGCTGCCCAGGCCCTGCCTGACCTGGAGCGGCGCGCGGCGGCGCTGCGCCGTGTCACCCACCGGCTGGCCCGGCTGGACCGGGTTTGCCGCCGCCAGGTCGAGGCCCAGGCCGAGGCGGCGCAACGGGAACAGGACGCGCAGACCCTAAGGGAGCGGCTGGACGAACAGGCGCGTGTGACCACCCGACTGGCGGAGTTGATGACCCAGGTTGACATGGCGCGCACGCGGCTGACGGAGGCCGAGCAGGCCCTCCAGGCGTGGCATGAACGGTCAGCCCTGGCCGACTGGCGCGAGGCCTATCTCGCGGCCAGCGGCCCACAGCGGGCGCAGAGCGAACTAGCCGAGCGGCAGGCGGAGCGCGGGCGGCTGCGCCAGAGCTTCGACGCGGCCATCGCGGCGTTCCTGGCGAACCCGCCGTCCACCATCGCCGCCCTCATGGCAGCGGTCCGTACCCTGCTGGGGCAGTTGGGTGAGCTATTCACCCAGGCCGACGCGGCCGCGCACCGCGCGGGCTACCTGGAAGGCTCGCATGAGACGCTGGTGCAGCGGGCGGAGGCCGACCAGAAGCGGCTGAAGACGCTCGAAAAGCGGTTGCGCGACCAGGGCGCGGCCGTTCCGCAGAGCCAGGCGGCGGCGGACCGCCGTCTGGGCGAGTTGACGGCCCTCATCGCGGGACGCGACCAGGGCACGCTGCAGAGCGAGGCGAACGCCGCCCGCGACGAGGTCGCCAAGCTGGGCGGCCAGCGCGACGTGCTCCAGCGGACAGCCGACGACCTGGCCCGTCAGGTGCGCGGGCAGGACATCGGGCGGGTCGAACAGGCGGCGCAGGGGGCGCGGCGACAGGCCGACAAGGCACAACGCATCGTCGGCGTGTGGCAGCCGAGAGCCTACGGCACGCTGGGCGCGCTGGGCCAGACGCCGGAGGGTCTGGAGCAGGCGCTGCGCGAGGCCGATTACGCGCTGCGCGCGGCGCGGGAGCGGGTGGCCGAATTGCCGACGCTGGAAGACCAGGTGCGGCGGTGCGCGGTGGAGATTCGGAAGCACGAACAGAGGATGACCGACCTCCATCCGAAGATTCTGGCGGTCGAGGCCAGCCTGCCTATCCTGACGCCGTCGCTGCGGATTGACGACGTCCAGCCCGCCCGGCTGGCCCTGCGCGGCCGCTTCACGGCGCTGGGTGGGGAACGGGTGCGGCAGGAGTCACGCGACGTCCAGACCGCGCTGGGCACGGCGCGTGCCCGTCGGCAGCATGCTCAACAGGCCCTCCAGGAGGCGGTGGCGACGACGCGAACCCACCTACGCGAGGCCCAGGTGGGGGAGGCGTTGCCCGACTCGGAGCGCGCGACCGTGGCCCAGGCCTACGAGCGGCTGGCCGAGTTTGAGCTAGACGCCCAGGCGCTCCAACCGGCCCGCGACCGACTGGTGAGCGACATCGGCGGGTTGCGGCGGCACCGTAACCAGCTTGAAGCCAAGTTGGGATTGGGCGACCTGGACCTTGACCTGGCGGACGCCGAGGCCGAACTCCGCCGCCTGGAGCGCGACCAGCGGGTGCGTGATCGGGCGCGCAGCCTGGTGACGCACGTTCGCGAGCGCATCGTCAAGCGCATCATGCCCCACACCATGGACTACATGCAGCGCATCCTGCCCCAGTTGACCAGCGGCCGCTACATGATGGCCCAACTCACCGACGACTACAAGATCACGGTGCTGGACGAGCGGGCGGGCGACCGAGGCGAGTTCAAGTCGAAGGACATCTTTAGCGGCGGCTGCCGCGACCAGTTGTCGCTCGCGCTGCGGCTCAGCTTCGCCCTGGCGACGCTGCCCGCCGAGCGCGGCCACGCCCCGCAGTTCATCTTCCTGGATGAGCCGCTCAGCGCGTTTGACGACGAGCGCGCCGACGCCCTGCTGGCCTTGCTCACCGACAGCGAGAGCGAGGTGAGCCGCGCCTTTGGTCAGATTTTCCTCATCAGCCACGGCCGCGTCAACGAGGCGGCCTTCACCTACCGCATCCGCATGGAAGGGGGCCGCGTGGCCGAGCACGACCTGCCCGACGCCGCAAGCTTCGAGGTCCAGCCGCCTATCCTCGAACTGGTCCAGTAACCCCTCACGGTTCGAGCGCAGCGCTAGCCGGTCCCACGTATGGGACCGGCTGGCCTGTTGTTCCCCGCAGGCGGCGCGTGGGCGGGCCGCGTTGCACAGTCGCCCTGCCCGTGCTACAATCGGGCTGTTGGGCTACTCTCCGGCGGCGGGCCACGCCGCCCTCACATGAAAGGGGTATCACACCATGTCCACTCGTTGGTCTCTCACTCTCTTCGCCGCTCTCGCCTGCCTGGTTCTCATGGTAGGCGTTGCCACGGCCCAGGGTCCGGCGCCTGACTCGGCCAGCCAGGTCACGCTGCCCTTCGAGGGCACGGCCAGTACGACCGGCACCGCCTTCACCGTCACCAACACCGGCGCGGGCGCGGGCGCGGCGGGCATCGCGGGCCGCTCCGATAATGGCTACGCCGGCCTCGTCGGCTACAGCGCGCAGCGCTACGGTGTGTTCGGCATCAGCGTTTCCAACACCGACGCGGGGGTCTACGGCCGCAACGACGCTGGCGGCATCGGCGTGCTGGGGCGGGCGGACAACGGCATCGGCGTGTGGGCGCGGAGCGTCAACGCGGCCGGGCTGCGCGCCGAGAGCACGAACAACCACGGCGTCTATTCGACGTCGCTGTCGCGCGACTTCGCGGCGGTGTGGGGTGAGCACATGGGGAGCAACCCCGGCCACGGCGTGATCGGCGTGACGCAGAACGGGCAGGGCGTGCGCGGCGTCTCGTATGGCGGCGATGGGGTGCTCGGCATCGGGACAGCGGCGGGTGTCCGTGGCATCAGTTCCAACGGGCTGGGTGTGTTTGCCGAGTCCACGGCGACCGATAGCCTGGAGAGCAAGTCAACGGTCGCGAACAAGTCGGCGGTCTATGCCCACCACGACGGGGATAGCGACGGCATCGGCGTCTACGCTTCGACGGACCAGGGCTTCGCCATTCAGGGTGTCGCGTCCCGTGGTTCGGGCATCTACGCCGAGGGGCGGCGCGGCGGCGACGGGCTTGAGTCGTATGTGAGTGGCGATGGCGTCGCGGTGTACGCTCGCCGCGACAACCGTGACCTGCGCGTGGCGTTATTCGAGGGTGGCGTGCAGGTCGTTGGGACGCTGAGCAAGTCGGCGGGGTCGTTCAAGATTGACCATCCCCTGGACCCGGCCAACCAGTACCTCAGCCACTCGTTCGTGGAAAGCCCGGACATGATGAACGTCTACAACGGCAACATCACGACCGACGCCAAGGGCTACGCGACGGTGACGATGCCGGCCTACTTCGAGGCCCTCAACCGCGACTACCGCTACCAGTTGACGGTGATCGGCCAGTTCGCCCAGGCCATCGTGGCCGAGGAGATCAAGGGCAACCAGTTCGTCATCCAGACGGACAAGCCCAACGTCAAGGTGTCGTGGCAGGTGACGGGCATTCGCCATGACCCGTACGCGGCGGCGCATCCCATTGTGGTGGAGGAGCCGAAGCCGGCCACCGAGCGGGGCACCTACCTGTCGCCCGAACTGTACGGCCAGCCGGAGTCGGCCAGCCTGGGCGCCGCCCACCAGAAGGCGCTCCCCCAGGCCCCGGCCCAGCAGAGCCGGCGGCCGTAGTATAGGACAGACCTCATACACGACAGACCTGACAGGTTTCTAAAACCTGTCAGGTCTCGTTTGAAAGTCCTCACACAACACAGACCTGACAGGTTTTGAAAACCTGTCAGGTCTCGTTTGTTCGTGAGCGGTGTTTAATAGTGGACGTAGACCCAGGCGCCGGGGTTA
>CAZFUK010000430.1:0-4878 GCA_964522005.1 uncultured Anaerolineales bacterium
TGGTCGGGGCCGGGCGGCGGGTCAGGGTCAGATGGGAACTCTTCAGGATATGCATGGCTTGCCTTTCATGGTAAAGACCAGCGTAAAGACGAGCGAAACAGGGCTTACTATACAACAAAGAGGATTATACGGCAAATGCGGGGAGGCGTTGTGTAGATTTCACTACGTGGGGTGGTGATTAGGGCACGCTCTGGGTGGACAGACCTGACAGGTTTCTGAAAACCTGTCAGGTCTCTGCGTCCTCTATGATGCGTTACTCGCCTTTGGAGACGGGACGCACGAGCAGAGAGCCTTCCGAGGTGAGGGTGGGCTGGGGCGGCAGAGGAGCCACGACCGGGGTGACGGACGCGGGATGCACGGGCTGGACGTGGTCGAAGACGACCTTGACGGCGGCGGCGACGGGCACCGCCAGCAGCGCGCCCAGGATGCCGCCGAGGGACTCGCCCGCCAGCACGGCGAACAGCGTAATCACAGGGTGGAGGTGGACGGCCTTGCCCACGACGTTGGGCATGACCAGTTGGTCCTCGACCTGGCGCAAAATCGTGTAGAAGACCGCGATCAGGACCGCCAGGTGCAGCCCACCCTGCCCCACCGCGACGACGACGGCGATGGCCCCCGCCAGCACCGGCCCCAGCAGCGGGATGATCTCCAGGAAGCCCGTGGCAATCGAGATAAGGAGGGAATAGCGCAGGTGGAAGGCAAAGCGCAGGAACACCCAGGTCGCCAGCGACATGAGGCCGATGAGGAACAGTTGGCCGCGCACGTAGCGGCCAAGGGTGCGGTGGATGTCGCCGGCGATGACCTCGAAACGCGGCTGCTGTTCAGGGGGGATGAAGCGGCGGACGAGCTGGCCCAGCCGTTCCCAGTCCAGTAACAGGTAGAACAGGATCACCAGCATTAGGAAGCCTTTAAGGACGGTGGACAGGGCGCGCTCGGCCAGGCGCAAGGCGTCGCCCGGCTCGCGGAGCGACTCGGCGATGCGCGCCGACGCCGCTTCGGCCAGCGGTTGCGGCTGGAGCTCCACGCCGAGTACCCGGATCCCCTCCGGCCCCAGGACTTGCTCCAGGCTGCTCTGGATCAACTCGGTGCGGTTGCGGGCCAGCCCCTGGCTCTGCCGGCTGAGGGGGCGTTCCAGGAAGGTGACCACCGACGCCAGGCTCGCCAGGATGATGAGATACAGCCCGAGCACGATGAAGAGGCGGCGGGTGCGCAGGCGGGTCGCCAGGGCATCCACGCCGGGGGCCAGGATGTAGGCCAGGCCAATGGCGAGGACAAAGGGCGCCAGGATGCCGCGCACGATGTAGAGAAAGGCGAGGGCGGCGAGGGCGGCCCACCAACGCGACAACTTCATCCCTGGTCACCTCCACCGTCAGGGCGCGGGGTCGGCTGCGGGTTGTCCCAGCCGCCCGAGCGGGCGATGAGCTTGTCCGCTTCGGCCGGCCCCCAACTACCGGGCGCGTACTCGTACACCGGCAGGTCGGCCTTGAGGATCGGTTCCACCACGCGCCACGCTGCCTCGACGCCGTCCTGCCGCGTGAAGAGGGTCGGGTCGCCGCGCAGGGCGTCGCCCAGCAGCCGCTGGTAAGGGGGCCGGGCCTCGGGCCAGTGCTGCCGCGCCGTTAACTCGATCTCCGGCCCGACCATCTCCTCGCCGGGAGTTTTGGTGCGCGCGCCCAGGGCGATGAGCACGTCGGGGCTGAGGCGGAAGCGCAGGTGGTTGGGGTCGTCGGGAATCATCTTGCCGAAGACCGCCTGGGGCGGCTTCTTGAGTTCGACCATCACCTCGGTGGTCGTCGTCGCCAGGCATTTGCCGGCGCGGATGTAGAACGGCACGCCGGCCCAGCGCCAGTTATCAATGTAGAGCTTGAGGGCGGCGAAGGTCTCGACCTTCGAGGCGGGCGCGACGCCGTCCTCCTGGCGGTAGCCCTGGTACTGGCCCTTGACGACGTTCTGCGGTTCCAGGGGCCGAATGGCCTTGAGCAGAAGCACCTTCTGGTCGCGCATGGCCTCCACATCGCGGCGCGAGGGCGGTTCCATCGCCAGCAGGGCCGTCACCTGGAGCATGTGGTTCTGAATCACGTCGCGGACCGCGCCGACCTCCTCGTAGAAGCGGCCCCGGCCGGCGACGCCGAACTCCTCGGCCATGGTAACCTGGACGTTGGCGACGTAGTTGCGGTTCCAGATGGGTTCCAGGAAGGTGTTGGCGAAGCGGAAGAAGAGCAGGTTGAGCACCGGCTCCTTGCCCAGGTAGTGGTCAATGCGAAAGATGGAGCCTTCTGGGAAGTACTGGTGGAGGGTCTTGTTGAGGTCCTGGGCGGACTCCAGGTCGCGGCCAAACGGCTTCTCGACCACGACGCGCGCCTGGTCCAGGCAGGCGTACTGGTTCAACCCCTGGGCGACCGTGCCGAACATGCTGGGCGGAATCGCCAGGTAGTGCAGCGGACGCTGGGCCTTCCCCAGGGCGTCACGCAGCTGTTGGTAGGTGGTCGGCTCGCGGTAGTCGCCGTCGATGTACTGCAAGCGGCTGCACAGCCGCTCGAACGCCGCTTCGTCAATCCCGCCGTGCTTCTCCAGGCTGTCCCGCGCCCGCGCCCGAAACTGCTCCAGGTCCCAGCCCGACTTCGCCACGCCGATGACCGGCATGTCGAGCCGCCCGGCCTTGGTCAGCCCCTGGAGGGCGGGAAAAATCTGCTTGTAGGCCAGGTCGCCCGTCGCGCCAAAGAACACCAGGGCGTCCGAATAGGTGTCGTCCATGCTGGAGCCTCCTTGAGCCTCGCCTGCTCGCCACTCACATCATAAGCCGAAAGCGGCGGTCTGCCAACTCCCCGCTGGCGGTAGAGCATAACCTGTTCCAGGCTGAGCCGTCCCTACGCCCTAGTCCCTGACCGACCTGACCAGGGCGAGGACAGCGACGCCGCATAGGCCCAGCAGGGCTACGGCGGTCTGGAGGGAGAAGAGTTCGGCCAGCCAGCCCACCAGGGGCGGGGCGACGACGAAGCTAGCGTAGACGGCGGCGAGCATCGCGCCTGAGAGCGCGCCACTCTGGCCCGGCGCCAGCCGCGCGCCGGCGGTGAGAACCGTCGGCACGAAGCCGGCCACTGCGGCGCCCAGCAGGACGAAGCCGAGGACGGCCAGCCCCAGACCGCCGGGGGCCAGGAGCAATACCGTCGTCAGGACCAGGCCCAGGCCGGAGACGGTGAGCGACGCCCGAGGCCCCCAGCGCGCCACGAGGGGCGCGTTGGACAGCCGCCCCAGCATCATGGCGCCGTTGAGCAGGGCAAAGGTCGCGCCCCCCAGCACGGCGTCGGCTCCGCGCTCGCGCAGCAGAATCACCGACCACAGGTTGGCGACGCTCTCCCCCACCGAGCCGAGCATGGCGATGAGGGCCAGCGCGATGAGGACGCGATGGCTCACCAGCAGGCGCACCGTCGCGCCCAGGTCGTCGGACTGGTCGGGGTGAGGCTCGGTAGGCGGGAAGCGGGTGGACAAGGTCACGAGGGTGAGCAGGCCCGCGACCGCGGCCACCAGGGTCAACACCTGGGCGTAGCTCCAGCCCAGCCCTAGCAGTGCGCCGGCGGCCACCGCGCCGACGACCGCGCCGCCGCTGAAAGCGGCGTGCAGCCCGTTGAGCACATGCCGCTGCTGCGCGTGTTCCCAGTCAAGGGCCGCGCCGTTCATGGCAATCTCAAACAGGCCGTTGCCGATGCCGAACAGGACGAGGGCGCCCAACAGCCCGGCCAGGCTCGTGCTCCAGCCCAGCGCCAGGCACCCTAGCGCCAACCCGGCCAGGCTCGCTACGGCCAGCCGCCGCGAGCCGGCCCACAGCGCCAGCCGCCCACCGGAGAGCAGCAGAGCGATGGATACCAGGGGGGCGAGCAGTTGCGCCGTGCCGAACACGCCCGACGTCAGGCCCAGGCGGGTCATAACATCGGCCCAGACCACGCCTTGCGTACCTATCGTGATGCCCAGCAGGGCGAAGTTGGCGGTCAGCACCGCCAGCGCCGGCCTCGGCCGCCAGGCGCTCGTCACATCCGTTCTACGTTTCACCCTAGTCATCGCGCCTCCCTCGGCTCCCCGAACCTTCATCCCAGCAGTATCGGCAACCGTGACCTTTCACCGTCACCTTTCCGCAAAGGTGACGTCTCTACAAGTGTAACATCGTTACAGCCAGAGCGTAAGCAGGGCGCACAGGGCGCCCCCTTGTAGCGTAACTTGCCGCAAACTCTAAAGGCCAGTACAATTACCCGCATTCGTAACGTTGCCTTCGGAGGAACCATGATTGTTATCCGACTGGACCGGCGCGTGCTCTGGGGCATCGTCGCGGTCCTCCTCATCCTGGTCGCCCTGGGCGCCGGGGTGCTCATTGGGAGCATGACGGGTGCTGGTGGCGGTGGCACGGCGGCGGCGCCGCAGGCCCCGGTCCAGCAAGCCCCGGTCCAACAAGCGCCCGTGCAGCAAGCCCCGCTCCCCCAGGCCCAGCAGTTGCCCCAGGCCCAGGCGCAGCAGCCTCAGTCGCCCAACGTGCCTCTGATCTCCATTGACGAGGCGCGGCAGTTGTTGGGCCAGCCCAACGTCGTCTTTGTGGACGCGCGCGTGGCCGACGAGTACAAGAAGTTCCACATCAAGGGCGCGATTTCGATGCCCAATACGGAGGTTGCCCAGCGCCTCACGGAGCTTCCCAAAGATAAGGACTTGATCCTCTATTGTGCCTGACCCAACGAGCAAGAAAGCGCCCGTGAGGCGCAAATTCTGCTGGCGAGTGGGTTCACGCGCGTCAAGGTCCTCAAGGGTGGCATCCAGGCCTGGCAGTCGGCCAACCTCCCCCTCAGTCAGTAACTCATCCTAACACGTCACTTAGCAGACCTGACAGGTGTTGAA
>CAZFUK010000431.1:0-4874 GCA_964522005.1 uncultured Anaerolineales bacterium
TCTCCGGCGGCACCTTCGGCATGGTCGTCGGCCACGTCGCGCCCGAAGCGGCGGTCGGCGGAGCGATTGGGCTGGTCCAGGAGGGCGACTCGATTACGATTGACGCGCCCAACCGCCTGCTCCAACTCAACATCTCGGACGACGAGCTGGCCGCTCGCCGGGCTGCCTGGACGCCGCCTGCCCCGCGCTACACGACGGGCGTGCTGGCGAAGTACGCGAAGCTGGTGTCGAGCGCGAGCGTCGGGGCGGTGACGGATTAGGGTCGGGGGAGAGATCGGAAGACAGAGGATGAAGCATAGGGCCGCCGGTTCTCAGATGGGGAACCGGCGGCCCTATGCTTCATCCACCAACGCTACCGAAGTAGTGCGTGAAGAAGCGGGCAACGTCTACGGTAACTGCGATCTGATGAGGTTTTGGCTCGGCGGAGCTAGTGAGGCGCGTCAACCCTGCCAGGCTAGGGCTTATGGTTTCCACCTCTATTTGCCCCTCAGTGTACTGGCACAAGTCAGGCTCGAAAACAGCGGCCGCCGCGAGCGGGTCATGGAAGGTGATGTGAGCCGCCCCGCGAAACCAAACTTCAGCCATCTCAGCCACGACGCCCAATGGCCCACCGGCCAGGGCGAACCGGCGCCGGCATTCCTCGGCCGGCAGCCGGCAGCGCGTGGTGACTTCCAAACCTATGGAGGTAAAGCGGGGCGGACGCGCTCGAAAGACAATGGCGGTCGCTATCGGGTCTACCAACGCGTTCCACTCCCGCGCGGCAGGCCCAGGCCCATTCCCCCCGGTGAATACCCCACACATCAGCACGATGGCCTTGAGCAAGGACGGAAGCTCGGGGTCCGTCGCGAACAGCAGGGCCAGGTTGGTCAGCGGGCCGATGCCGAGTAGGGTTATCTCATGGGGGCGGGCACGAATGGTCTGGCGGAGGAACTCGATGGCTGCCCCGGGTGGATAATCACGGCGGTGGGGGTAGTGCATAATGGCCTCATATTGAGGCGTGTGGGGCTGGCCTGGACCGCTGAGTAGTGGTCCGGACGCACCCGCGTGAATGGGTATGTCTTCCCGTCCCGCTACGCGGCAGATGACCTCCGCTAGCGCCGCGCGGTGGGCGGTGTCGCCCGTCACGGTGGTGATGCCGAGCAACTCGCAGCGAGGCTGGCGTAGCAAATAGGCGAGACAGACCGCGTCATCAATGTCCGAGCCAATGTCGGTATCGAGCAAGAGAGGAATGGGATTATTCATGCATTGCTCCTACGTCGTCATGAGCCGATTATAGCCCCATCTCCCCACGCCGCCAATTCAGGTTGTCAGGGTAGGGGTGCGACCAGGCAACAAGTCTAGACCCTAAAGGTCTTGGAGACCTTTAGGGTCTAGCTGACAGCGGCCAATTCTGGCGAGGCCAGGGCTAGCGCCCGCCTCGGACCGTGAACTGCTTAAGAATCATCGGCAGGAAGTTGAGGAAGGCGCCGTTGCTCTCCTGGCCGCAGGCCCGCCGGTCCGGGTAGAAGGCGACGGCGTCCAGGCCGAGGTCGTTAGCGGGCGGCTCGAACGCCTGCACCAGGTCGCGGTTGTGCATTAGCACCGCGCCGCCCAGCTTGAGCAAGTCACCGTCGCTGAAGGCCAGGGCCGGGTCGTCATGGTAGACCACCTCGGTCGAGAAGCGGACGGTGTCGCGCTCGCCGTCGCAGCGCACGGCGAAGGCGTCCAGGCCAAAGTCCACCCCTCGCGTCGGGATGCCCGCCGGGATGGGCGCAGCCAGCAGGCTATCCTGCGACAGGACGACAGCCACATCCCGCGCCGAGAGGATGTCACCGTCCAGCAGGCGGCCCTTTTCCGACGCCTGGATCGTCTGCTCCGTCGAGAACCAGATGTCCACGCGGTAGCGGCGCAGGACTTCGGGCAGGCTCACTTGCCCCCAGCTCTGGCGGGTCTGGCCCTTGGCGAACTCCAGGAAGGCCAGGATGTCGCGGGTCTGGCCGATGAACTTGGCCTCGTCCAGCCCGACATCATAGGCCACGCCGAAGGGGCGCAGCAGGGCGGCGTTGGGGATGACCGTCCCCTCGGTGGTCAGCAGGTCGCCCTCAGTGAAGCGGCCCAGGGGGTCGTCAATCTCGGTGGAGAAGGCGACCAGGGGCGGGTCAAGCTGGAGGATGTCGGCGGCGTCGAGGCCCAGGTCGGGCAGCGGCGGAACGCCGGGGGGCATCAAGGCGGCCAGCAACTCGCGGTTACGCAGACAGACCACGCCGCGCGGGCTGAGCAGGTCGCCGCCGGAGACCACGGGGTTGCCGTCGGGCTGGGCCGGGCCGTGGCTCAGGAAGCGCTGCTCGGTCGAGAAGGCGGCTTCGGCGCACGGGGCGAGCGCCCCCAGAGCCTGGGGCGACGCGGCGCGCGCTGCCGACCAGGTCAGCAGGCCGAGGGCTACCACCGCCACCAGGCCCAGCCCCATCACTAACTCTACACCACGGGACAATAGCCTACGTAAGTACATAACGTCTCCTGGTTCGCCCCTCCCACCGCCCACCTGGGGCGGGCCGGCGGGAGGGAGCGGGTCTAAACTCGGCGGCTACGCCGGGGGGCGAAGGTCACGGACCGGTCGAGCCAGCCGAGAAGGTCAGGAACTGGTAGCCGTAGTGCGGCTGAACCGAGTTGACCTTCATGTGGTCGAACGAGTAGCGCAGCGTGGCATCCCAGACGTAGATCTCGGCCAGGTAGCAGCACTTGGTGAAGGACGCACCGAGTAGGCTGGACATGTCAATGTCGCGCACGTGGACCAGCGTGCCGTCGGGCGTCGTGCCGGTGTCGTTGGTGTTCTTGAGACCCAGCGTGCCGTCGTTGACGTCCCAGTAGTTGTGCGGCCCCACCTGGCCGATGGTCGGCGGGTTGCCGCCCTTGATGTACATCTCGTAGAACCAGTAGTGCGGGTCGTCAAACTGTGCCCAGACCTGGAGCGTCGTGATGTTGGCGGGCACCTCGCTGCACGGCGGTACGGGCGTTATGCCGTCCGGACGGCGCAGTTCGAGCTTGATGGCCGCGTTGGAGCCAGGGGCGTCGGTCGGCGCCTTGTTGTCGAGCTGGACGTGGTGGTCGGCGTTCTCCTGGTGCTGGCCGCTGGCGTCTTCCCACTCCAGCCAGACGACGTAGTGGCCGTTGGGGTCGGACGGCCCCCAGCCCGCGCCCTGGCTGCTCGTGGTGTCCCACACCGCCAGCCGTAGCTCGGCGTTGACGCAGCCGTCGGAGTACGTACCCAGGCCGTTCTTGGCCTCGTAGAAGTGTGCCGCGTCCATCCAGCCGTCGGCGTCGGTCTGCAGTTTGAGGACGAGCGGGCTGGCGCCGGAGGCCGCGTAGCAGAAGCCAAACCAGGCCGGGTCGCGGTGGGCCAGCCACCACTCGGTGCGGATGCCGTTGCCCGACGTGCCATAGGCTGGGCGGGGGTCGCCGTCCTTGCGGTAGGCGACGCGGAACTTGGTCGCGCCGACCGGCACGGAGCCGTCAATGGGAACAAAGGCGCCGCAGGGCCGCCGCGGCGGCTTGGGCGAGTTGAGCACGCGGTCTTGCATGTACAGGCCCGTGCCAGGCGCGCCGACCGACACCTCACCGCCGTCGAACTCCAGCGTTGACTCGTCGCATAGCTCCTGAATCTTGGAGTCGAAGGGGTTGCGCGAGGCGCGATAGAGGGCGTCCAGGCCCAGGTCTTTAACAGCGGGGCCAAACGCCTGAATCAGGTCCCAGTTCTTGAAGGCGATGGAGTTGGTCGGGCCGACGATGCCCGCCAGCCGCAGGGCGTCGCCGTCGGTGAAGCTGGGCGGCGGGGTGTCGGGCGACTCGTAGCTGATTTCAGTCGAGAAGAGCAGGCTAGGGCGGCTGCCCTGGCGGTCAATGGCGAAGGCATCCACGCCAAAGTCCACGCCGCGCGTCGGGATGCCGGCGGGGATGGGCGCGGCCAGCAGCGCATCCTGGGGGAAGACGCGCGCGCCGCTGCGGGCCGACAGGATGTCGCCGTCCAGGAAGATGGGGGTGAAGTTGGGGGTCATGGCGCTCTCTTCGGTGGAGAAGAGGATGTCCACTTTGTAGCGCGTCAGTTCCTCGCGCAGCCGGCCAGGGCCTTCGAGCCAGGCGTCGCGGGAGACATTGCGGGCGAAGTCGAGGAAGCGGTGGATGTCGTCCGGCGTGCCGAGGAACTTGAGTTCGTCCAGGCCAACGTCATAGGGGGCCTGGTTGACCGTGCCGAAGGCGGCGGACACGAGGGCAACGTTGGGGATGACGACGCCGTTGGTGGTCAGCAGGTCGCCGGACTTGAACGCGCCGCGCGGGTGGTCAATCTCGGTGGAGAAGGCGACCAGGTACCGCTCGGCGTCGGCGTCAATGATGTCCACGCCGTCGAGGCCCAGGTCGGGCAGGGGCGCGCCCGTCGGGCTGAAGGCGCGGGTGAGGTCGGCGTTGCGGGCGCAGACAGTCCCGCTGGGCGAGAGCAGGTCGCCGTCGGAAATCCAGCGGTTGCCGTCGGGCGGCTCGCCACGGGTCATCATAAAACTCTGCTCGGTGGAAAAGGCGAAGTCACGACACTTGTCGAGCTGGTCCCGCCCCAAAGCGTAGGCGGGTCGGTCGGCCTGGCCGACGGCCAGCGCGAGGCCGAGGGCTAAGAGCAGCCAACGGCCGACACTCCACAACTTCCTCATCACAACCTCCTTAGTACTCCTTAGTCTTAGTGGGCGCAAAGGATTGATTTGCCCTTGATGATAGGGGAGGGGTCTGAGGTTGGAATGAGGTGAGGCTGAGGCCGGGCTGAGGCCAGGCTGAGATTGCGAGGCCGACGCGCGTCGAGGCGCACATTGAGACGCACGTAGAGACGCACATAGAGACGCACGTAGAGACGC